>JAUQYB010000109.1 GCA_030837825.1 Albidovulum sp. | reverse complement strand
CGATCTTCAGGGTTTCCGCGTGGGCGGCCGGAATGGCGGTCATGCAGAGCGAAACGCCCAGCATGCCTGCCGCAAGGGATCTTTTCATGCTCATGTGACCTGCCTCTCCGATCACGCCTCAAGGATGGGTCTTTTCGCCCGTCTTCACGGGTCTCTGCGCCCAGATTGCCACGAGAATGCGGGACTTGGGCTTTTTTTGCAAGAATCAATGCTTTGTGCCCGCCTGCTTATGTGGACAAGTGGCAACACCGGGGAATCTGTGGTGCAAAAGACAAGCGCCGCCCACTTGATGTAGTGGGTGGCGCTGGAACCCAGGCCGAACGTTCCGGGGTCAGTTGGTGCAGGGAATGACCGTCTCGATGATCTCGCCGCCCTTGTTGGTGCGGATCGTGCAGACCTTCGGCGCCTCGATCTCGGGAGCGGGGGCCTGCTCCTCGATGCCGAGCAGCGTGTTGCGGTCGATCTCGATGGCGCTGACCTTCTGCTGGTCGCCGGTGCCGACGAGCGAGAGGGTCAGCCGCCCGGTCTGCTGGGCGAGCGCGAGGGCTGCGACCTGCTCGGGCGTGGCCTCCACGGTGACGGTGCGGGCGATCATGGTTTCCTCGCTGCGGTCGGCATCAGCACTCTGGTTGATCGCGATGAGCCGCACCGCCGAATCGATGAGCTTGGCCACGTCCTGCCCGTTCACCGCGCCCGACCAGTAGACATCGACCCGGTCGCCGGGCCTCAGGAAGCCCGACACGCCCGAGGTCACGTCGACGTTGATCGCGAAGGCGCGCATGCCGGCCGAGAGGTTGGCGTTGATGCCGGCATCCACGCCAGGTTCGGTGATCTTCGCCAGAAGAAGCGGCTCGTAGGGTTCATAGCTGCGCAGCGCGGCGCGGGCGCGGGTCTCGCCTTCCCAGAAGACCGGCACGATCGCCTTGTCACCGCCCTGCGGGGCGACGACCGCGTTGAAGATGCCGGCCGGGACCTTGCCTTCCTGCACCTTGATCACTTCCAGATCGTCGCGGGTGAAGCGATCGCCGTAGTTCAGCGCCTTGGTGGCGACGACGATGTCGACGAGCCTCGGCGCGTTCGCCTGTTCGGCTGCGAGCCGGTCGCGTTCGGCCTGGGTCTGGGCGATGAACCCCTGCGCCATGTAGACGGCGAAGCCCGCCAGCGCGACCCCGAGCACCAGAACCAGAGCAAATACCAGTCGCATCGTTCATCCTTTCGTCCATCAGGCCGGCCGGGCGGAATCCATCCGGACGGGGGCCTGATCTCACCAGTGGTCTATATCGTTTTCGAATACGGCGAAATGGTGGTCAAAGCACGCCCCTCGGGTGGAATTTCGGCTGCTTCGGAAACATTCGGCACGTTGTCGCCGGCCTGGAAAGCAAACGGGCGCCCCTGTTGCGGACGCCCGACCCGATCATCCCTTCCGCCTCTGACGCGGTCAGAAGGTGGAGCTGATGGTTTGCGCGGAGAGGAACTGTTCCGTCCGATCGCCGATGGTGGTCATCTTGCCCTTGATGCCGGCCATGGCCACAAGCACGAGGGTGACGACACCCGCAGTCAGCACGACCCAGTCGACGGTGACGGCGCCGCTCTCCTCGGCGTGAAACCGGTTGACGCTTTTCCACATTTTCATCTCACGCTCCGTTCTTTCGCCGCGGCCGAAGGCCGGCATTGCTGTCACTGCACAGGTCGCCCTTGACTGCATTCAAGCCGCCCAAGATGGCATGATTTGGGCGCGCGTCGTGCATTTTCGCGCAAGGCGGACCCCAAATGGAAACGATGCGTTGCCGGTCCGCGAAAAGCAAAACCGCGCCCCCTGGGGCGCGGTTCGCATGGCCTGTCGGCAGCCGGATCAGAAGGTCGAGTTGATCGACTGGCTGGACAGGTAGCTGTCGATCTTGCCGGTGAGCGAGCCCGTGCCCTTCTTCAC
>JAUQYB010000108.1 GCA_030837825.1 Albidovulum sp. | reverse complement strand
CAGGCGGCAAGGGCGCGCACCGGTTCCAGTGCCGCGTCGATCACCTCGAGCCCGGCGCCCTCGGCCGTCCCGCGTTCGGACAGGATGCGCCGCCAGGCGCGCGCGCCGGGCTGGCCGTGGAAGAGGCCGAGCATGTGGCGGGTGATCTGGTGGAGCCGTCCGCCGGCGGCGAGGTGGCGGGCGACATGGGGCCGCATCCGCTCGACCACCTCGAGCCGGTCCGGCCCGGGGCCTGCGTCGAAGATTTCGGCGTCGGCCTGCCCGAGGATGTCGAAGGGGGCGTGATAGGCGGCGCGGCCGACCATCACCCCGTCCAGCCCGGCGTCGAGGAAGGCCCGCGCCTCTGCCAGCGAGTCGATGCCGCCGTTGACCGAGATGTGCAGATGCGGGAAGGCCCGCTTCATCGCCAGGACGAGCGCGTAATCGAGCGGCGGAATCTCGCGGTTCTCCTTCGGCGACAGACCCTGGAGCCAGGCCTTGCGGGCGTGGATGGCAAAGCGCGTCACCCCGGCCGCGGCGACGGTTTCGAGAAAGCGCGGCAGCACCTCCTCCGGCACCTGGTCGTCGACGCCGATCCGGCATTTCACCGTCACCTCGGCGGGCGAGGCCGCGATCATCGCGGCGACGCAGTCTGCGACAAGCCCCGGCCGCTCCATCAGGACCGCACCGAACGCGCCCGACTGCACCCGGTCCGACGGGCAACCGACGTTGAGGTTGATCTCGCCATAGCCGAACCCGGCGCCGATCCGCGCCGCCCGCGCCAGCTCGCCCGGCTCCGACCCGCCGAGCTGGAGCGCCAGCGGCTGCTCGGCGGCATCAAAGCCGAGAAGCCGGTCGCGGTCGCCGTGGATCACCGCCGCCGCCGTCACCATCTCGGTGTAGAGCAGCGCCCGGCCGCTGATCTGGCGGTGGAAGAGGCGGCAATGCCGGTCGGTCCAGTCCATCATGGGCGCAATCGATAGTCTATATGATTGATTTTCTGTCATTTTTCTTGTATCTTCAATCCGTTGGCACAGTTTGTGTCCACGCCAGACTACGCCCTGATAGCCCCCAATATCCCCTGTTTCGACGACTCACTGCACACATAGCGCACACGAAAATGGCCTCGATCACCAAGCTTCCCTCCGGTGCTTACCGGGTCCAAGTCAGACGGAAGGGCCGCTACGCGAGCGAGACGTTCCTGCGCCGTGACGACGCCCAGAAATGGGCGCGCCAAGCCGAGACCCTGGTCGATCAGGGGCTTCCGCCCAACCGATCGTCCGTGGCCCGCCTGCACACTTTCGGTGACCTGGTTGACCTTCATATAGCCGATATGTGCGCCGTAGGGAAACCACCCCGACGCAGCAAGGCGGCGACACTCGCGACGCTGAAGCGCGACCTCGGGAAAGAGAAGATCGGGCATCTCGATCGTCACAAGCTCATCGAGTATGGCCGCAAGCGTGCGGACCAGGGTGCCGGGCCCGTGACGCTCGGCATCGACATCGGCGTCATCAAGATGATCCTGACCCATGCCGCTGCCGTCCACGGGCTAGAAATTCGCGTTGAAGGCGTCGATCTGGCCCGCGTAGCGCTGAAGCGGCTTGGTCTCATCGGCAAGGGTATCGAGCGTGACCGACGCCCGACGACCGCTGAACTGAGCCGCCTCTTCCGCTGCTTCGACGAGAATACGCGTCTGACGATGCCCATGACGCGCATCGTGCAGTTCGCCATCGCGACCGCGATGCGGCTGGACGAAATCTGCCGCGCCGACTGGGGCGACCTCGACATAGACCGCCGCATGCTCCTGATCCGGGACCGCAAGGACCCGCGCAACAAGGCCGGCAACGACCAGCGGATCCCGCTCTTCGCAGCCACGGGGTTCGATGCCTGGGCCCTCGTTATGGCGCAGGCCAAGCATCTCGGAAAGGCGAAGGGTGCGATCTTCCCCTACAACTCCAAATCCGTCGGGACAGCGTTCCGGCGCGCATGCGCCGATGCTGACGTCAAAGACCTCCACTTCCATGACCTCCGCCACGAAGGCACCAGCCGCCTGTTCGAGGTCGGCCTGTCCATCGAACAAGTTGCGCTGGTGACCGGTCACAAGGACTGGAAGATGCTCCGACGGTATACCCATATCCGGCCCGAGGCACTGCATCGCCTCGTGGCAGCGCGGGCGCCCTACCCAGCGGAGAATTTCGCGGCCGAGTGAGATCTCCGAACCGGCGGCCTATTGAATTCGACCGACTGGCAATCTCAAGTCCAGTTTCGGATCTGGCACAGCGAGCCACAACGTGAGTCGCCTTCAGCACGGAAGGCACTGCAATCCCTAGGATTACTTCGCGCGAACACCCACCATTTTGATTGATACCGACGACTGCCGCGGCTACGGTCTCAGAAAGCCCAGAAATTGGGCGCGCATGATTTCCATGCGCATCGACCGATGACGGGAGAGCATGGTGAGCAACGACAGGTCGGAGCTTCGTTGGGGGGTCGAGCAGAGGCTCGAGTTCATCGAGTTCCGCCTGTTCTGGGAGGGGCATGTGAACCGTAGCGATGTGATGGAGCAGTTCGGCCTGTCGGTGAACCAGGCGTCATCCGACCTGAGCCGCTACATCGGCCTCGCGCCCAACAACATGGACTACGATCGCAGCCTGCGGACCTATGTGCGCCAACCAGCCTTCAGACCGGTGTTCGACAAGCTCGATGCCGCTCGATACCTGGCCCAGCTGCGGTCGGTCGCTGACGGCATCCTCGATCAGGATGAATGCTGGATCGCTGGCCTGCCCGACTACGATCACGCTCCCACCCCAGCGCGAGGCGTCGATCCTGCAACCCTTCGGTCCGTGGTCGATGCGATCCGCCGATCTGAGGCGATCGAGGTGCAGTATCAGTCCCTCTCCAACCCGGGGCCTCGCTGGCGCTGGATCGCACCACATGCCATCGCCTTCGACGGCTTCCGCTGGCACGCCCGCGCGTTCTGCCTCACTGACGAGGTGTTCAAGGATTTCCTGCTGTCGCGGATCCTCGACATCCGCGGATCGCGCGCGTCCGACGTTCTGGCCGAGAACGACGTGGACTGGCACACCTTCGCAACGCTGGAAATCGGCCCCCATCCTGCCTTGTCCGATACGCAAGCCAAGGTGATCGCGCTCGACTATGGCATGCAGGGCGGCAAGGCGGAGATCAGGGTCCGTCGGGCGTTGCTCTACTATGCGCTTCGGCGACTTGGGCTCGATACAGATCCTGTCGCCCGGAAGCCTCATGACCAGCAGATAGTGCTTTTGAACCGTGACGCGATCCTCGGCCGCCAGGGTCAGGCAGAGGGGCAGTAGGATTTTCCATGAAAGCTTTTGAATTCGATCACAACCTCATCGACTACTATGCGCGCTTCTCGCGGTCGTTCAGCACCATCCGGGCACCGGACATCGCCGCCGAAGTCACGCGCCAATATGACGACGGCCGCTTCTGGCCCGACGCCCTTCTTTCGCTCAATCCCAGGTTCCTGTCGGGCCCCACGGTGGATGACCTTGTCGCATCGGGGGATATCGACGACGCAACGGCCCGGATTTTCAGGATCGGCGCCACGCCCATCCGGTTTCACCGTCATCAGGCGCAGTCCATCGCCAAGGCGCGGGCGGGCCAAAGCTTTGTCGTGACGACCGGCACAGGCTCAGGGAAATCCCTGTGCTTCTTTGTCCCTGTGGTCGATGCCATCGTTCGTTCGCGCAAGGCCGGGCAGCCACGCAAGACGCGTGCCATCATCGTCTACCCGATGAACGCTCTGGCAAACAGCCAGATCAAGGAAATCGATAAGTTCATTTCCCAATCCGGCTTGCCGGAAGAGCTGAAGCCCGTGGTGCGACGCTACACGGGTCAGGAGAGCCAGGAAGAGCGCCAGCGGATCGCTGACAATCCGCCCGATATCCTGCTCACGAACTTTATGATGGCCGAACTTCTCCTGACACGGCAGGACGCGCTTGATACCAAAGTCATCGACAATGCCAGCGGGCTCGAGTTCATCGTGCTCGACGAATTGCATACCTATCGCGGGCGCCAGGGCGCCGATGTGGCGATCCTCGTGCGCCGTCTTCGGAACCGCTGCGCACCGGCCAAAGCGCCGATCTGCATCGGCACATCGGCCACCATGGCAAGCGAGGGATCAGAGGCCGGTCGCGCGAAAGCAGTGGCCGATGTCGCCTCGCGCCTGTTCGGGGCGTCGATCGGCCCTGATGCCGTCATCGACGAGTCCCTCCAGCGCGCGACGGATGACCGCCTGAAGCTGGAAGATGTTCGGCCACAGCTTGCGCCAGCCCTTGGAAGCGGCCTGCCGGAAACACTGACGGATGAGGCGCTTCGGCGCCATCCCCTCGCTGTTTGGGCCGAGCTGGCGATCGGGCTTGATGACGGCCAGGAACTGAAGCGCAAGAAGCCTGTCCCCTTCGACGATGCTGTAGAACAGCTTGCGCAGGACAGCGGCCTCGACAAGGAGGCATGCCGAACCGGCTTCGAGCAATTCCTGACCCGCGTCAGCCTACCGGAAACGGAGCGCGGCGGCGCAGGGTCCGGCGCGTTCCTCGCATTCAAACTGCACCGCTTCATTTCCGGTGCCGGAGAGATTTTCACGACGCTGACCGGTCGCCCGAGGCGGGTTCTGTTCGAAGGCCAGCTGGAGGATCCCGATGCCCCCGGCCATCGCCTCTATCCGACGCGGTTCTGCCGCGAGTGCGGTCACGAAGTCCATGTCGTCACGAAATCAGAGGATGCCGACGGGCTGCGTTTTCTGCCCAGAAACATCGACGACACCCCCATCCAAGACCCGGATGGCGATATCGCGGGCTATCTGACACCCGTTGGCGGAACTGACCCGGACTACGCTTTCACCGGCGAGGTAGAGACCTATCCGGAAGATTGGCGCGAAGAGCGCAATGGCGTCGAACGCCTGCGCGCCAACCGGAAGGGCCGACTGCCGGAGCAGGTCACGGTGCGACCCGATGGACGCTACAGTCCGGACGGGCTCAGTTTCTGGTTCATCCCAGGCAAGTTCGGGTTCTGTCCCTGCTGCCTCGATCAACCCCAGGCCATCGGCTTTCAGGGCGCGATGGATGCTGCGGATGATGTCGCCACGCTCCCCCATGGCGCGCAGCGTCGGCTCCAGCCTCGGGTTCAGTTCCCAGACGCCCGGAGCCTGTTCCGTGGCGAGGCCCATCTTCTGCAGCCGACCCAGACGACGCAGACGCAAGGTCCGGTCAAACTGCCGCCGCACCTCCTGCGGTTCGGCACGCAGGTCGAGCAGACCGTCCTCGGCCTCCGCGATCATCGCGCGATCGATCTGGGTGAGCCGGTCCTGGTCGACCTCGGCCACAAGCTTGCGGGTCTGCTCGCGTTCCGAGACCGGGCCAAGTTCCAGAGTCGCAAGCGCGCTCGCCCGCTCCCGGATGCCATGGGCGAGGTAGTCGCCATTGATGACGAGGGTTTCGCCCTGATCATCGCGACCACGCACGATGACATGGACATGGGGATGGCCCGTGTTGTGGTGGTTGACGGCGACCCAGTCGAGCTTTGTGCCGAGGTCGGCTTCGACGCTGCGCATGAGGTCGCGGGTATGCCCTGTCAGGTCGGAAAGTTCCGCGGCATCCTCGGGCGCGATGATGAACCGGAACTGATGGCGATCGTCGCGACCGCGCGCGAGGAAGGCATCGCCATCGGCTTGATCCTCGGTCGCGGAATAGAGACGTCCCGGCGCGCCGTCGCGGGATGTGCCGTCGCGCTGGATGTAGCGCAGATGGGCGGCCCCCTTCCCGCTCTGGCCCGCCTGCCGGACATAACGGGTTTTCACCACGACCCGGCGCATGCCCGGCGCGCTGTGTCGCCAGCCGCCCGAGAGGCCACGGGCGCGGACGAAGGCCGCGCCCCGCCCGCGCCGGACGCAGGCCCCTTCCGCACGCCGGCCCGCCGCCTTCGCGCCCTTCCCGGCCGAATTGGAAGCGGAACGCGAGGCGCTAAAGGGCGCGCGCGCCGCGCCGCGCGCGAGTCGGTTGCTGTGCTGGCGGGCGAGCTTCTTCGCACGGGTCAGAAAGCTCTTGGCCTTGCCCGCTTTCGGACTGTCCGATCGGATGGCCCCCGGCCGCGGCTCGAACCGGTTCTCGTCATCGCCGCTCATGGAGCCGTCCGGGGATCAAGGGGCGCTTGCGGGCAAAAAACGTGGCACAGTGCCGCAAATAGCCGCTAAAATTCAGTGACTTGCCGCACAGCGCGGCACCACGGCCCGGAAAACAGGGTGCCACATCCGAGCCCCGAAAACAGTGTGCAGACAAGGGCTTGCCCGGAAACCGACGCCTTGGGGTGCCGGTTTCCTTTATCTTGCCCTCCGCCTTCCCTGCCTTTTCGGCTTCTGCCGCCGGGATCGCAGCCAGGCGTGTCTTCCCCGAACCGGTCAAATCCTGGTGGCATTCCGATGCCGTGCATGCGCTCATGGGCCACCCGATCCCGCGCCCCGCGTCACGAAAATCCCGTCCGCCGGGGCTGCGGATCCCGGCGCGCTTCCCGGCATGCCAGGCGCGATTTGCTGCTCGGACCGCACAACGAACAGCGCCGCATCGCGCCAGTCCGGCGGCAGAGCTTGCGCAACGATCTGCGCCTCCGATGGAGTCCCGCTGCCGAGAAGACGGGCGAGTGCCGCCACATAGGCGCGTGTCTCGGCTGGCAAGGCACGCCCGGTTTCGAGATAGTCGTCGTAGCGACCTGGACCGGCATTGTAGGCGGCCAGCATGGCAGCGACATTGCCGTAGCGGTCCCACATCTCGCGCAGATAGGCGGTCCCGGCGAGGATGTTGTCGCGCGGATCATGGGGGTCATCTCTGAGCCCGTGGCGCGCGCGCAAGGCGGCCCAAGTGCCAGGCATGACCTGCATCAGCCCCATGGCTCCGGCATGGCTGACGGCGCCGGGATCATTGGCGCTTTCGGCGCGCATCACCGCGACGATCCAGGGTGCCGGGATCCCGAAACGCTGTGCAGCCTCGGCAATGAAGGCGCCATGGGGATGCGCCGCGATCTGCGCCGGAACGGGCTCTGCATGCGCGATGGCCGGGCCTTGGCTGAACGACAAGAGGGCGCAAATGAGCGCAACGATGTGACAGTGCCGCATCGCCGTCAGTCCCGGTCTTCGCGGGGTTTCGGACGATTCCAGTGCAGCGACCAGGCGGCACCGGCGTCATCGTCGCGAAAGAGATTGGCGCGGATCGGCTGCGGCAGAGCGGGATCGTCGAGCAGGACCGAGAGGTGCTCACCAGCCTTCTCGCCGCTGCGCTTCCAGGCGGCTCCGACCTCCGGACCCTCTGCATCATCGGCATGCACCCGGTAGGCCGGTGCGTTCTCGGCCTCGCTGTTTTCCACCGGGACGAGGGCAAGCGAGAGGTCGAGTGTGAGCGTCCGGAGCTGTCCGGTGAAGCCCGTTTCTTCGCGGGTGAACTGTCCGATCTGTGACATGTCAGGTCTCCTCTGTTTTGGGTTGGTGGGTTGTCAGGGGTGGATGAAGCGCCCGTCTCGGGGCTCGGCTGCGTCGGAAGCCACCCAGATCGGGCGCGCCATGCCGATGACGGCGTCAGCCGGGAGCGGCCCGAAATACCGACCATCGAGGCTGTCCCGGACCTCGCGGTTCATCAGGAAGATTTCGCCGTCCTGAAGCAGGCGGCAGCCTTGCCAGTCGGGCAGATCGCGACCGCGCCGATCCCGCGGCAGCGCCTCGCCGAGGACGACGTCATCGACGGTGATGGTTGCGCCGCTGCGGCAAATGCGATGTCCCGGCAGGCCCGCGACATACTTCAAGAGCGGGACATCCGCGCCGATGTAGCCACGCGTAACCATGAACGCGGCAAGAGGCGCAGGCGGCATGACCGCGACGAGGTCGCCGATTTCGAGCCCGGTCGGGCGCTCGACCCAGTAGAGTCCGGGCGGCACGCTGGCAGACGCGTTCCAGATCAGCCACGCCGGCAGAACTGCGACGGACGGAGCTGCAAGACTCGCCAGACCCATCGCGGCCAAGAGGAGGATCACGGGACGCTTCATGGCCAGATCCTGCGCCGCGCAAGCCAGGCCGCATGCCGCGCCGAGGAATAGACCGACGTGGACTGTCCGGCCGCCAGGCGATTGTGGACATGACGCCAATGATCCGGCGCGACGGCGGTCGGATCGATCCCGAGGGCTTCGATGGCGTCGATGATTTCCAGTGTGCGCTTGACCCTCGGCCAGCCATCGAGCTGCAGCAGGATTTCGGCACCGGGATGCACGAAACCGAGCGTCTGGAAGGGCTCGGTGCGGAAGACCGCGCGCAGGATGACGAGCCGTGCCGCGACGGTTCCGTGCTCATTTCCGGCCCAACGGACGCAGCCGAAGATCGCGCCGGAGGCAAAGCCGACCCTGCGTCTTTGCCTGTCGATCACCTGTTCCCGGCACGGGTGGCCGAAGCGGATCCACTGCTCGACGCGGCGTCGCTGGAACGTCAGATCGACCCACGTGATCGATGAGATGGGCTGGTCGTGCGTCGTGTGTCCGTGGCGCTGCGGCGGGAATTGGCCAGTCATGACAGGGCTCGCTCTGCAGCGGAAAGACCCCGACCGAGCAGGTTGCGCGGCATCGTGCCGAGGGTCTTGCTTCTCTGACCGGCCAAACCCTCGACGCGGCCCGACAACTCGACGGCGAGATCGAAGGCAAAGGTTGGCTTCCTGACCCCGCCCCTCGGGCTGTAGAGCGCGCGGATCATGGGCGTGCCCCCGGCTTGCCGAGCGGCAGTTCGGGCTCGTTCGCGGCGGCTACATCGCCTCCGCTTCCCCTGCGGCGATGCCGTGCCTTCAGCGCAGCACCGGTCCGCGAGATGAGGGTTTCGACAGCGGTCCTGCGCTCTTCAAGGTTAGAATCTTTGTTAGACTCTAAGTTAAGGGCGCGATTTTCTGTTGTGGTGCAGGTGGTTAAGCCCGGTTTCGGTTCCCGATAGCACGAGCCCCGGGTTCCTGATGGCACGATACCCCGGGTTCCCGATGGCACGAGGCCGTCCACAGGTTTTCCACAGGACGCGGCAGGCTCGAAGGCCAGCAGCATGCGGCCGCCGGTTTCGATCTCGGTGAAGAGGGCATAGCCGGGCAACGGCTGGCGGCGGATGATGTCGCGCAGCTCGAAGGCAAAGCGCTTGAATGGCGAGAGGCTTCCGGATTTCTCATGCAGGTGACGGAAATCGAAGCGCCAGCCACCCGCCTGTCGCCCGCCATGTTTGCGCACAAGGCGGTAGAGCCAGCGGTCGAGGCCGCCTGTCAGATCGAAATAGGCGCGGTCGATAGTCAGGATCAGCGCGTCATCGAGGACGGCACGGTAGAACCAGTCCGGGACGATCAGCTCGATGCCGTCAGGTCGCCCCCTCGCGTCGCTGCGTTCATGCCATTCGTTGATCCAGGAGAAGCGATGACGCCGCCCCTCGGCGGGCTGGCGGATCGTCGTCGCCACCGTGGTCGATTGCAGCCGGTCCAGCGCGGCCTTCAGGCGCTGATAGTCTCGAAGCGACGTCCCGCGCCTGGTGAAGTTGAGAATCTCATAGGGTGTGGCCGCCATCAGCCGCGATGTGCGCAGGCCTGCATCGCGCGCTTCGACGATCTGGCTCGCTGCCCAGATCAGGATGTCGGCATCCCAGATCGTGGCCATGCCGTGGTCGGGCACGGCCTCGACCCGGATCGCGACATTGCCCGCCACGAAATCGATGGGGCGGATGCGCGGCGACTTGGACAAGGAGAAGAAGGGATAGGCCATGAGATCCTGCGCGTCACGTGGGGCGAACTCCCCCGGAAGCGCCCGAAAGAGGTCGAGTTGGCCGCGCTCGGAGGCGCTGCGGGGCGTCGGGGGCATGAGGAACCGGAAGGCTCGTCAGCGCGTCGCGCGCGCTGGCACGGCATACGGCGACGCCGTCAGGCGCTTGGCCGGCAGGACCTGCCCGCGCGGATCGGAGGTCGAAGTGACCGAGCCGCGCGCAACCCAGGCCGTCAGATCATCGACCGAATAGACGACGCGCCCGCCGAGCTTGTGATAGGCGGGGCCGGTTCCGTAGGTGCGGTGCTTTTCCAGCGTGCGCGCCGACAGGCTGAGGAACGTGGCCGCTTCCTTGGTGCGCAGGTAGCGTGGCGGCAGAACGGCGAGATCGGGTCGCATGGATGGGGCCTCCGTGGGTCTGTGGAAGGCCGTCGGCAAAGGAAGGCCTGTCCCGCGCAGGCTGGCGAAGAAGGACCGGAGAGGGGGATGAGGAAGGTTGGGGGTGAAACTATCCTACTCCCCTCGGCGGTTAGCCTCAGGGGCTGGGGTTCAACAGCAGGTGAGAGGTTCCGACTACCCGGGCCGCTTGGTTGCGATAAACAGCTTTGCGGACCCTCGGAACCTTCGCTGCTGGGCCCTATCTCCGCTGCACTCGCGAAGGCACTCGGGAAGAATGGCGGGAAGCGGCCCAAAGTAGCGACAGCATTGCGGTTGCCGTTAGGTACAAAACGAACATTCGAGCAACTCCCGGCTAGTTTGTCCCGCAAATGGACTAGCATTCAACTGCCTGCGCCGTCTGGAAGTCTTTCTTGACTGTCTGCACTGGCCGACTTCGCAAACTCCACTTCCATTGAAACAGCAACACCGCTATCAAAGCAGCCAGGCCGTCGCTAAAAGTTGGTTCACGCATATGACAAAGCGCAGCAAGACCGAAGAAGCAGGCAAGAAGGCTAAGTCCTCTAACGAACCCACAGCTGTCAAGTCGTCAATTACCTCTACGGTTGATTTTTATCGAGACGATCTACCAAGAACGCTCTTTCCGTTACGGACTAATTTGTTTCTGATCGAGAATGGCGAGGCGGATATCCAAGCGTTTATTGAAAAATGCTTGGACGCCGAGGAGAAAGCACATGCATTTTTACCTCAGCGACGTGTTTATGCTGCCAAGCCCTCTTTTCATCTGAGAAGGACCGTGAAGCTTGACGTTGTTAGCGAATATTATCTGTATGATGTGGTGTTCAAGAATCGCGCGAAGTTTCGAAAGCCATTTAGCGACCATCGTAGGCACTTTGGATATAGATTTGATTCTGGAACACCGATATCAGCGACATCGGCATACCGGGCCTTCAAGAGCGCAATTGCGCAGTATTCCAGTGAATTTAAGCACTTCATAAGCCTAGATGTAGCGTCATACTTTAATTCAGTTTATCACCACGACCTTGTGAACTGGATTCGCGAATTAGGTGTTGATGAAGACGAGGTAAATGGTTTCGGTCAAATGCTTCGTGAGATCAACTCGGGAAGGTCTGTGGACTGTCTGCCCCAAGGGCTGTATCCGGCCAAAATGATTGGAAATGACTTCCTTCGATTTGTTGAAAACTACCATGGGATAAAATCGGATCGAGTGATCCGTTTCATGGATGATATTTACCTGTTTTCGAACAGTGAACAGACCATCATGAACGATTTCACATTAGTCCAGACAATTCTGGGAGACAAGGGGTTATCGATTAACCCACAAAAGACCAGTCGAACGTCAGCACAACATGTCAACCTTGAGAAGCAGATTGACAAAGCAAAAGAGGATCTTTTGCGAAAACGGCGCCTCATACTAGAGGTCGGCTATGGCGATCAGGCCGAGACAAAGGAATTTTTGCTGAGAACGCCGCTTACGAAGGAGGAAGTAAGCTATTTGACTCAAATTCTCGCGCAACCTGAGATCGATGAAGAAGATGCTGAACTTATCTTGACGATGATGCGCGAGAACACAAAGAAGGTTGAGGCAAGATTGCCAGATATCATCCAGCAGTTTCCCAATCTGTCAAAAAGCGTTCATTCGTTCTGCTCAGGGATCAAAGATAAAGAGGCGCTCGCTGATATCCTTGTCGATATTCTGGAGAAATCGGCTAGGCTTCTGGAGTTTCAACTTTTTTGGTTTGCAGCGATCCTCGAAGATCACTTAATGTCAACCAGCAAGACATCTGCTCTAATCGACCTAATTTTCAATCATCCCTCAGCAACGCCTATCACAAAGGCTCGTGTGCTAGAGATCATGGATGCTCGATTTGGATTAACAGAGCTGCGAGCGAGTATTCTCTCCACCGGGCAGTCTGACTGGCTGGGGTGGGCATCAGCAGTTGGCAGTCGGAGCCTGAAGCCTGGAAGCCGAAATCATACATTGAAGTATTTCGGGAACTGCTCTCAGATAAATCATCTGATAGCAACTATTGTCATGAAGTAACATTTATCTAGCCGGAACAGCTCGACACATCGATTTGACCTGCATTCTTCTTCTCCTGGCAGTGACGGAAAACAATGACGCATCGAGGGGCAAACACAATTACACGCAACAGCGCTGCGGTGCGCCTCTTTGGCCGGTTTGGGGAACGTCGCTCCACTTGCCTACTGGTCTAACGACCGTCCGCAAGGGGCCGGCCTTTACGAGGCGCTCCCCGTTGCACGCGCGAATACCGTCTGTTCGGTCTCGGTCGGTTTGGGCTCCCTACGATCGTATGCACCCCCAGACTGTGCAAGGTGCACCCTACGGCTTACGGCGGTGCCGCAAGAGGCCGAGATACCCGCCGCCGATCAGGGCAGAGGCATTGCGGGCGAGCGCGATGACGGCGGCCCGCAGCGGGGATGTCTTCCATGGTTCACCCAGGACGCGCCGTTCACCGTAGAGCGCGATACCGATCTCGCGGTAGCTCGCGCCCGCGGCACGCCCGTCGGCGGCCTGCATCATCGGGCGGAACCGCTGACGCTGGTAGGGGGTCATGCGGGTGTCCCGCGGGACCGGGCGCGCCTTCAGCGTCTGCCAGAACCGCTGGATCGCTTCGATCCGGCCGGGCAGGTCGTCATCAAGGGGCAGCACCATGGCCATGGGCCCGGCGTCGGTGCGCCCCGCCATGTTCAGAAAAGGCACGGAGCCATCCGTGCCGAAAGCGCCATAGCGCCCTTCCTCTGCGTCCGCCTGCGACGGCAGATCAGGCGCAATGGGCCGCGGCAAGGGGGGCCGGAAACCTGGGGCCTCGCCCAGAAGCACGGTGCCCGGATTGGCGTGAGGTGACCAGATCACCGGCTGGTCGAGGATGGAGAGCCTTGGGTCGGCCGGAAAATCGTAGGCCCCAGCGATGCTGGGCTTCCTCCTCGAACGGGGCACGCTCGGCCATTTGTGTCACGATGTCAGCGAAGCGCGCCTGATAGTCGAGATCGCGGCGCAGGCATTCCCAGGCGATGCCTTCAACCGAAAGCTCATCAAAGAAGTCATAGGAGTCGTGGTTCCACCACTTCGATGTATCCGGCCCCATCTCTCAACCCTCGACAGAGTCAACACACGTATGAGGCGAAAAGATTCCAGCGCAAGGAAGCTGGGAAAAGGCACGGAAGGATGCAGAAGATGATGCCGTTGCAGCATCACCTCGCGCAGGGGCTCACGGGGTTCCGGAACGCGGCCCCAGCAGCTGCCGATAGCCACTCTGCGTCATCCAGCGCGCCCGCGCCAGATGGCTGTCATGGACCCGCCGCGCGCGATCGGGTTCGCGGACAGGGTCGATCCCGAAGAGGACCTCGACGGCCTCGGTCCAGGCCGCGCCATCGGCTGTCGCATCGAGAAGCCGCATGTAGAGCTTGATGTGCCTGCGGTCGTAATCGGTGATGTCCTCGCTGGTCGGGGCAAGCTCGTCGAAGGCCGGGGTCGTGGGCTTCATGGCGCGGTCCCCGGGTGCATCGGCGCGGCCAGTTGTCCGTCACGCCGCCCTGTCGCGTCAGTGGGTCTTCTCGTCTCGGCCATGCTCCAGCATCACTCCCTGCCCGCGCTTGTCAGACAGGATGACGATCCCTGCGGCCTCGAGTGCCCGGCGAACCTGATCCCGTGTCGATTCATACACCTCAAGCCGGTTCTCGGACTCGAGGCGTTTCAGGGCAGTCAGGGATATTCGGGCCTTGTCAGCGAGCGTCTCCTGCGTCCAACCCAGCAACGCGCGTGCGGCCCGCGACTGTCGAGCGGTGATCATGCATGATCACCTCCCATCGCGACCGGCGCGCATTCCAGAACTACGACTATTTTAGTCGCTCTAATCCAATCCGCCACTGGAAACTGCGGTTTTGCAGCGCGGCCTATGCCGTTGTGAATTCCCGCGATTCGCCGCCAGCGCCGGCTTCACCTGCGGCTGAGGCCGGCCGCGCGGTCCCTGCAGGTCACGCTGCGGCCCCGGCGCGGTCGCGGTGGGCATCGCCTTTCGCGGCAGGCATGGAAAAGGCCCCGGTCTTGCGACCGGGGCCTTGTGGTCCGCGTCAGTCGGCGCGGCGGCCGTTGGGGCGGGACCAGATCAGCGAGAAGCCCTCGCCGTCCTCGTCGTCGAAGAGGTTGGCGTAGATCGGGGCGGTGAAGCTCGGATCGTCGAGCTTGAGGCCCAGGTAGTCGCGGCCTTCGTTCGAGCGCTTGGACCAGGCGGCGCCGATCTCGGCGCGGCCGACCAGAACCCGGTGGCTGGGGGCGTTCTCGCCGGTGGCGCGCTGGTCGGGGACGATGCGCACGCCTTTGGCCTGGACGCTGAGGGTGACGATGTCGCCGGTGAATTCGTTCGTGCCGGTCTTCTTGAAGGTGCCGATGGTCGCCATGGTAAGTCTCCGTTTTCCGTTTCCGAGCCCGCACCATTGCGGCCTCGATGGCGATCGACAGGACGGAGACGACCGCTGGCGCACCCCCGCCCGGCGGGGGCCTGACAGCACAGGAGAAACTTTCTTGTTCCCGCGAGGAATGGCGGCCTTCAGGCCGACAGGGGAAGAAAGTTGTGACGACGCTGTTGCGCCGAAGCGGTCGAGGCGAAGCCGGTCTTCGGCCAGATCAGGCCATTGAAGAGGCCGTATGGAGCGGTCTGGACACGGGGAGCAGACGGAGACACTGGCGACAGGCCACCGCCAAGACAGACAGGACGGGACCACGCCGGCGATCCGCCTCCCCCCTCCAGCCCTTGCGCATTGTCCAACCCCAACCATGTCAGCGGCCCCGCCCCTTGACGGGTTCGATGACAGCCCGCTGATGCGGCCTTGCCGGTCCCGCGCTCTGGACAGAACAAGAACAGGGCCTCGCGACGATCTGCAGCAACGCACGCGATCCAGCCACGCAATCCGACGAGACAGGCAGGCAGGGCCTCGTTGCTTTGGTCGCCCCATCTGCCTGCCCGGCCTTCAGCCGCGGACCAGGCTCCCGCTCGCATCGCCAGGGGCCGCCATGCCTGCGACCCGCAGAAAGGCCGTGATGCCCACCGCGACCGCGCCGATGATGGCAAAGACGACCTGCCAAGCCTCCGACGGCATCAGAAGCCGGGTGATCCCCAACGTGGCGTGGAACCCTGCCACGCCAGCCGGGGCGACGAAGGCCAGCGCGATCAGAAGCCGCGCCCAAAGCGGACGGACGACCATCAGAAGGCCCTGACCGAGGGCCAGAACAAGCCCGGCGCCTGCGAGGCCGATGACGATCGCACCCAGCCACCCGGCACCGGTCCCATAGGCCCAGGTGCCAATGCTGACGCCTGCAAAGAACGGCAGCGCGAAGACGGCGAGATTGAACAGCAGCCAGCACATCGTGCCGATGGCCGCCAGAGAGATGAGGATTCCGAGAAAGATCATGGTGGTGGCTCCGCACAAAAGGTTGGACGGTCGCGCCTCCACCACCACCACGGCGCGAGCACAAAGTTAGCATTGATTTAGGTCGGCAGCGAGCCTCAGGTAACTTGCATCGGCGGCGGCCGCCCCATGCAGCGGTGGCATCCGAGCTCATCACCTCAACCTTTGCCATGAAGCCGAATACCGGGGTTTCCGTCCGGCAGACCCGAGCATCGGAGAGAGCACCCCACCGATGCGGGTCAATCGAACCACAGTGTCGGACTTCAAGGGGTTGGCAGCGCTCACGCGCTGCCGGCCCCGAGGCGGATGACCGGGATGCCCATCTTGCGGGCCTTGTCGGCGAGGTTGTCCTGAATGCCGGTGCCCGGAAAGACGATGACGCCGATTGGCAGGGTCGCGAGCATCTGGTCGTTGCGCTTGAAGGGTGCGGCCTTGGCGTGCTTTGTCCAGTCGGGCTTGAAGGCGACCTGCGGGACCTTGCGATTGCTGGCCCAGGTGGCGGCGATCCGTTCGGCGCCTTTCGGCGATCCGCCATGCAGGAGGACCATGTCGGGGTGCTTGGCATGGACCTGATCGAGCTTGTCCCAGATCAGGCGGTGGTCGGTGGTCTCGCCGCCCGAGAAGGCGATCTTCGGCCCTGCGGGCAGCAGCACCTCGGCATCGGCCCGGCGCTTGGCGGCCAGGAAATCGCGGCTGTCGATCATGGCCGCCGTCATCTGGCGGTGGTTGACGCGGGAGCCGGTGCGCGGCGACCAGGGGGTGCCAAGCGTGCGCAGATAGATGTCGGCGGCGGTTTCGCAGAAGAGCTCGAGGCTGTCGCGGCGATCGAGCAGGCTCTGCCCGATGGCGATCAGCGTCTCGAGCTGGACCGATTTGACCTCGGAGCCATCCTGTTCGCGCTGCAGCCGCTTCTGGGCCTGCTCATTGTCGTCAAGCTTGCCCTCGACCCGCAGGACCGCGCGGTGGAAGGTGTTGACGGTCGACCAGAGGATCTCGTCGAGGTCGAAATCGAGGCTGGTATCGGCCATGGTGGAGATCAGGGCGTCGAAGATGTCGGCGACCGCGGTGCGGATGACGTCATCCTCGGGCGTGATCCGGGGGTCGGCCTCGTCCTCGGCGGGACGATAGCCGTAGAGTTCGAGGGCTTCGATAACATGGCCCGTGGACGAGGTGCTGTGATCGGCGTCGAAATCGTCATGGGCGTTCATGGGAGGCGTCCTTGGGCTGGACCGCGACCGTCGCGGCCTTCGTGGCGACGAAAGCCCACGGGCGGACCGGTCAGGCAGCCCGAGCCCCTTGCGAGGGCCTTGATGGCCAAGCCCGGCTGATTTGGATCGCGCTGTAAAGGCGGGCCTTCCGGGGTCCCCGCGCGACCTGTCGCGTGGGGTGGATGCCCGCCGACGGAAATCAGTCGGGCGCCGCCATTGCCGGGCCGGGCCGCTTGTGGGCCGATCGCCCTCTCGAAGGCCGAGGCGCGGTCCTCCTGCCCGACGACGCTGGACTCCCGCGCCCATGATCCTTTCGCCACAGGCCGATCCACTGCCCCGTCACGGCGCCTGCATCGGACCCATGAAGCGGCTCACGTCCTCCGGGGCGAGTTGTGGTCGGACCCATGCCCGAAGCGCATCCCGCCCGCGTCCAACGAGATCGTCGTTGAAATCCCCCAGCATCGGCGAGAGTGCCAGCGCCTCGACCCCGGCCTCGCTGGCCCGGGCGACCAGCGCCTCCCGCGCGATCCGTCCTGCCGGATCGTTGTCGCAGACGATATAGAGCCTGCGCAGCTGCGCCGGGAACAGGAGGGCTGCCAGGTGACCCGCAGACAGGGCGGCGACCATCGGCAGACCGGGCAAGACCTGGCGCAGCGACAGGATCGTCTCGATGCCCTCGCCCGCTGCCAGGATATCCTGCGCGCGGCCGAACCGGACGCCGTGCCCGAGAAGCGTGCCCATCGCTTTGCGCGGCGGTTCGAGCGGTGCCTTCTGCCTGCCATCCCGTGCAAGCCAGGTGCGATGCGCGCCGGTGACAGTCCCCTCGAGGTCGGTGACGGCGGCAATCAGCGCGGGCCAGGTCTCGGTCGGCCCCCCGCCATCGGGCCGCCAGTAGCAATCGGGAAGAAAGCGCAACGGATCGGCGTTCTGCAGATCCGCGATACCACGCCCGCGCAGATAGGTTTCGGCGAGGCTGCCAGCGACGGGCCGGGCCATGCGCCAGAGCCGTTGCGCCGCGCCGGTCGACCCGGATGGTCCCGCGGTGGGCCGCGAAGGGTAGCCCGGTGCGGTTGGGGCATCGTGCGGCAGGCTGAGAAACCGGCGGGCCTCCTCGGCGATCTCGGCGAACTCCACCAGCCCGAGGCTTTCGCGGATGACGTCGAGAAGGTCGCCATGTTCGGAACTGGCCGCATCGACCCATTTCCCGGCGGCCCCCTTGCCCGATGCGCGGCCGGTCAGCCGGACGAACATTGATCGGCCCGGCGTGTTGCGCACATCGCCAACCAGCCAGTAGTTGCCCTGCTTGCGCCCGTTCGACAGGTAATGACGACAGACCGCCTCGGCCTGTCGGCCAAGACGCTCCGCCAGATCGGTGGCGGTAAGCCGGGTCATCAGGCCGCCTCCCGCTCGCCGATCCGCTCGACCGGAAACCGCCCGAAGAGCTTGCCGAGGACCTCGATGCCGGTGGCGTCGACGGGCACGAAGAAGCGCAGCTTCCAGGCGATGATCTCGGTGAAGAGACCATAGGCCCGCAGCCGCTCGCGCATCGCCTCGGTGAGCCGCAGCCAGAGCCGCAAGGCCGAGCGGGATCGGTGTGCTGAACTGCTGAAAATTCTGGCTGTCCTCCGAGCGGCGGGTCTGGCTCGGCATCAGGGCCGCGATTTTCGTGAGCTGCGCCAGACGGGCGTCCATGCTGACGGCCTTGCGGAACAGCGCAGGGCCATACTTGCGCAGGAACAGGACCGTGGCGACCTCGCAGGCCTCATAGGCGGATTTCCAGTCCCAAACGCCGGCAGCGTCGGAGGCCCCGAAGGCGCTCTCCATGGCCGCGCGCAGGATCGCAGCGTCGATCCGCGCTCCACGCTCGAGATGGGGAAGCAGAAGCCGGGCCGCGGCCAGGATGGCCGTGGCAGGCGAAATCGATGCGGCCGGTCCGGCCGCGGGGGAAAGGCTGTTCATGTCGGATGACCTCGGGAGAGCGGGATGGGCAAGGTTCCGGACGGCGCTCTCTCCCCCGCCCGGACCCGCCCTGTCGCGGCCCCCCTCTCCCTCTCGCACGCGCCGCAAAAAGGAAGCGCCCCGACCTCGCGGTGGGGCGCTTCAGGTCACCCGAAGCGGCGACCGGCTTCGGTGAAGGTGTAATCGTTGGCGCGTAGGCTCTCGTCGACCGCCTCGTCCGAGGTGAGATACTCGTATTCCCGCTCGAGCTGCCGATAGAGCCAACGGGCGAGGGCGCGCAGCGCCTCGGTGACGATGTCCTCGGCATCGGCTGTCATGTCATGCCCGGTCGGGCTGTCGCGTTCGACACTGATGCGCATGCTGTATTCGTGCGAGTAATGCCCGTGATGGGTGATCTCGGCGCGCAGCTGGAAGAAGTTGCGCCGCTGGATCGCCTGGAGCCGGTCCGCGATCCCGTGCAGCACGGCGTCCTGCGGAGCATAGGCACGCAGTCGGGCCGCTGCCCCTCTAGCATGTCGCCAGCCCCCTTCGTAGCAAGCGCCGTCGCCCTGCGACCAGAAGCCCCGGAACCAGATGCAGGGGTCCTGACGCGTGCCGCCGCCCATCAGACGGACGGTCCTGGTCCGGAAGTGGATGCCGAGGATTTCGGCGATGCTCTGGAAATCCTCGTAGACGGCATCGTACCAGTCGTAATCGAAGCCGCCCTCGCGATACCAGGCGCGGGCCTTTTCCTTCGCCACCTCGGACAGTTCATCGAGGCGGTAGACCGTGGTCTCGATCACTTCAGGCATGGCTCGCAACTCCCTTCAGCAGGGCCGACAGCCAGCCATCGGTGGAGATCCAGTCGACCGTCTCGCCGGTCGCGAGGTCGATGACATGCGCCCCGCCCCCGAACCCGTCGACCCGCGGCCTCGAGCAGGTCGAGGCGTATTGCAGGCCCCACCGGCCCGTTAGGCCAAAGGCGGCGGCGCAGCGTCTGACGAACTGGAGGACATGGGCTGGATCGCCGGTGCCTTCGTCGCGCATCCAGAGCACCGTGCCGCCGTGCTCCGGCTGGATCGACACCACGAACCAGTCCGAGGGCGGGTCCTCGGACGCGTTCTGCATCGACAAGGCGGTATAGAGCTCGAGCGCGCGGGCAGCGTTCTCAGGCGTGCCCACATCAAGCAGGCAGGAAAACTGCGTGTAGTAATCAGCCATGACAGCCTCCGGACAGGCGAGGGCCCGGTACGCGACCGGGCCGGTTTCGGGAAAAGGACACAGAAATCAGGCGGCTTGCGGCAGGCTGAGCAGCGCCGCCGCTTCTTCCCGCCAGACGGGATCGACCAGCCGCGGCTCGAGAAGGCTGGCCCGGTCCCGCAGGGTCCTTGCGATCTTGCGATCACCGCGCCCTTCGGCGGCGAAGGCCTGGCCGCGTAGCAGGCTCGCCTCGGTCACGATCCGGCGCGCCTCGGCGTCCGAAGCCACCGGCGACTGCCAGAGAATGACCCCGGCGCGGATCGCTCCGGCGAGGACGAGGCCATGTGCGCGATCCTCGATGACCGCCAGACGCGGCTGAAAGTCGGAAAGAGCGACCGCGCCCGGATAGTCGCCCTTCGACACGCCCCGCGCAGCAAGGCGCATGGCCTCTTCGGCACAGGTGACCTCGCCGAGGGGAAGACAGTGGTCCCGCGGCGCGTCGGCATCGTCAGGGCTGATGCTGCCGAGGCAGGAGACGCGCAGCGGCAGCCTCCGCGCGCCCTGCAGCGCGGGAAGGACGTCATGGGCCAAGATCTGGCCGATGGGGCGGAAACCGCCCTGTCGGACAAGGGTCATCGGGATCACTCCGCGACGGGCGGCGGAGGCCTCTCCTCCACCTCGCACCCGTCACGGCCCGAATGCCCGCCCTCTTCCTCTCCGCCGGGGGCTGCGGTCCCGGGCTCGCGCGCGCCGAGGCGCTGCAATGGCAGCGGAAAAACCCGGAACCCGCGCGCGGGTCCGGGCCGTGCAGGCCTGTGGCGCTGCCGCGCCTCAGGCCCAGGGATCGAGCTCCAGTTTCACCATGCTCTCCTCGCCGTCGAATTCATCGGCGGGCATGGCGCCATGGGTGCCGTCACCGGCCTCGAACACGACGATCGACACGAGCAATGTGGCGGCGAGGCTGGCGGCGAAGGCGATGGCATCTGCGTAGGACATGGGTTCCGGCTCCTGTCTTGGAGGCGAGGGACCATCCCCCGCGCGACAGGCGCCCGAAGTGTCTGACCGGATCTGCACTCACCCTCGCGCGTTCAGATCGCTGAACGCCGAGGGCGGCACGCGTGCGTAAGCCGACCCCTCTGGGGTTGAATGCCAAAGAGACGGATCAGACCAAGGTCAGCGAATGGAAGCGGGGATGGTCTTTGCCACGGACCTGCAGCCGGATACCCGTCGCAGATGCCCTGCCGCGCCAGCCTTGACGCGCAGCGTGACGATTCAAGCAGAACCGGGGGCCGGTGATTTCGCACCCGATCCCGACGCCAGAATGCGGGTCGAGAGGCGGGGTGAAACTGGCACTTGATCCACGCACGGGCATGCAGCCACGCCCTGCATCGACGGACAGTGTCGCCGGGGTTTCAGTCCCAGAGCCCCTCCGCAATCTCGCGCGCGACCATCGCACGCGCCTTCAGCATGACCTCGTCGCCGGACAGGTCGGCATGGCCAAAGAACCGGGCCCTTGCGCCATGGTGCAGCCAGTCGGCGTAACGGCAATACTCGCGCGCTTCCAGACGGAAGGCGCGCAGGTCTTCGGCCCAGTGAGGCTTCGGCTCCACGACGACGGTGATCCCGTCGCATGTCTCTTTCCAGGGAAGCGACCGCTCGGCCACCGGGTTGGTGCGGTCTTCGCGGAAGATCTCGTCGATATCGATGACAGGGGGCATGGGGTCTCCAAAAGCGGAAAGGCCCGGCACATGGCCGGGCCAGGAATTGAAGCTTGGGCGGAATCGGGCGACCCGCGCCGCCCCGGAGTGATCACTCGGCAGCAACGGGGGGCTGCGTCTCATCCTCATCTTCGGCCGGTGCATCGTCCTCACCCGCGAGGAAGTCGGGCAGGTTTTCGCCCTCGGACCCCGAGGCCGCGTTTATATCGGCGCCCGCATCCGGAAGCGCCCGGCGAAGCGGTTCCGGCAGCCAGCCGGTATCCGCCAGCAGGCGCTCGGCCTCCTTGGCCATCTCGCCCTTTTTCAGGTGCGCGATCAGATCGGCCGCGCGGTCACCCGCGCCCTCCCGCACCGCCTCGATGATGCGCGGCTTGGTCACCCGGCCGAGGTAGTTCTCGACGGTGGGCCGCCAGCCTGCCGCGACCATGTCGAGGCCCGTCGCCTGCGCCAGACGATCAGCCTGCGCAAGGCGCTGCGCCAGTCCGTGCTGGCTCACTCCCATGCCGCCATAGGGGTTCGGCTTCTCGTAGAGCGCGTTGACCCCGAAGCTCACGCAATGCGCCAGAAGTTCCAGACGCGATGCGTGGTCGAGGGCGTCGAGCCAGTCCCACAGCGCCGCGTCATCGGCCGGCACGTGATCGCCCCAGCGCTCATTCCGCTCGGCGATCGAGAGGGCCGAGGCGCTGTCGCGCAGATCCTCGGCCTGCGCCGGGAAATGCACCTCGCGGACCTGCGCCTCGAGGCAGCCCCTTCCCGACTGCCGCAGGAAGCTGTCCGACACCAGCCGATGCAGAAGCGCGGTCAGGGCGACATGGGGGGATTTCGCCACCGCATCCCGCAAGGCCAGCGTGCGATGGGCGGTCAGTTCGGTGACAAGCCGATCCGGCAAGGGTCGGATCGCATCCGCCCCATCCTCATCGTCATCGCCCTCCACGGCCGCGCCGCCGATCGTGATGACAGCCCGCTGCCGCTGGCCCGGTTCAGTCCCTGCGGGCGGATACCCCTCTGCGCCATCGGCCCCCTCACCCTCGGGTTCCGCGACCGCATCGTCCTCGGGCCGGACATACCCCCGCTCGACCCGCAGCCGACCGTCGGAGTCGATGCTGACGAAAGCACCCGCCTTTGCCATCTGACCGGGGGCATAGACCATCTGGCGGCTGTCAAAGGCTTCGAGCGCCGCCTCGATCTCGCCGAGCCGCTGGTCAATGTCATCAGGCAGCTCCTCCGCCTCTGCATACTCGGCCTCCAGCCGGTCGTATTCGTCGCGCAGCGCCTCGCGCGTCGCGCGCTCGTCGTCGGTCAGGTCGACGGTCGTTCCCGCCAGTTGCCGAAGCCCCTGCAGATGGCCGTAGGGGAAGTTCACGGCGACCTCGATCCACTTCCAGCCCTCGGCGGCGATCGTCTCAGCCTCGGCCTTCAGCTTCTCGCCGACCAGACGGTCGAGCAGGACGGGGTCCTGCAGCCAGCCGCCGTCGTCCTGCTGGAACAGATCGCGCAGGACAGAGCCGCCCGCTGCCTCATAGGCGTCGATGCCGACGAACAGGGCGCGCTTGTCCGAGGCGCGCACCGTGGTTTCGGTCAGAAGGCGGCGGATGTGATAGGGCTCCTTCTGCCAGCCGTTCCGAATCGCCTCCCAGACCTGTTCCTGCCGGGCGTGATCCTCCGAGACAGTGAAGGCCATCAGCTGCTCGAGCGTCATGCCATCCTCGGCGTAGATCTCCAGAAGCGCGGGAGAGACCGACGCGAGGCGGAGGCGTTGCTTGACCACCTTGGCGTCCACGAAGAAGGCGGCAGCGATGGCATCCTCGGTCATGCCCTTGTCGCGCATGGCCTGGAAGGCGCGGAACTGATCCAGCGGATGCAGCGGCGCACGCTCGATGTTCTCGGCGAGCGACAGCTCGTCGATCAGGATGCCGGCCTGCGCCTCGGACAGGACGCAGGGCACGGGCGCGGTCTTGGCGAGGCGCTTCTGCTTGACCAGAAGCTCCAACGCCCGGAAGCGGCGCCCACCCGCCGGGACCTCGAACTGGCCGGTTTCCTGACCATCGGCGTCAAGGACGGGCCGGACATGCAGGGACTGGATCAGCCCGCGCCGGGCGATCGACTCGGCCAGTTCCTCGACCGAAACCCCGGCCTTGACGCGCCGGACGTTCGCCTGGCTCAGCACCAGCTTGTTGAAGGGAATGTCGCGCGAGGACGACAGCGTGATCTTGTGGATGGCAGAGGCCATGGTCGCAACTCCATGACGGGCGCCGGGGAGCCTCTCTCTCCGGCCTCCAACCCGTCACGGAACCCAAACCCCACCTCTATCTCTAGGCGTGGGGAACCCGATGATCCTTCGCATCGCGGGACGCGCACCAGCCGCTCCATGGCCGGCAACAAATGGTCGGCAGCACTTTCGCAGATGCAAGCTGCGTTGCCGACAAATCCTTCAAAGTGATCCAGTTAGGAGATTGTCGAGTTGTTGAGCTCATACCATTCGCGAATGGTTCTGGTCAGGTTTGAAAGTGCAAGGCCGCGGCTCATGCGGATATCAAGCGACGCAAACTCCTCAGTAAACCTTGCTGTATCTTCCCCGGAAGGTATGAACTCAAAACGCCCACCGGAATACTCATCATTCGGATCATAGCCGACAGCGCGCCAACTGCCTATGACTTCCCCATCGCGAGTGATCACGTCACCCTGCGCAAGTCCGGGGTCGTACCCGCCATGTATCCACTCATCGTGGCCGATGAAGTTAATTGGGTAGATCAGTTCCATCGCTCATAATCTCCTTCATTCAACCATTGGCTGATTTCACATTGTCGGTGATTGCAGCGCGGGGTTTCGAACAGCTTCACAGAAGCTTCGCAAAAGATTGGCGTCGGACATCAATTGACTGCGTAACCGACGTGGAAGCTCGAGCTGCACACCCTGTCCGGAGCGCGTTCGATTACAGATGTTTGTTTCTTCTCTACCTGGCAGCCGATTGTTGAGCGCGGTCTCAAACCCTGCGTCGCGCAGCGAAACTCCGATAGCGTCACGCAGGCGGTTGGCGCGACCACCCAGCCAGACCGCATTGTTCCCCTCGTCGCGCCTTCCATGAATCGCAATTGACATCCAACATCTGTTGACGAGTGCCACGCCTTTGGGTTCGTCAAAACGGTGTGACGTTATGTGAAAATGGCCGTGAGGAGCGTTTCTTAATGACTCGAAGGTGTAGAAGGAAAAGACGGACCCGGCAATTGCTTCAGCGATCTCTGAGGTCCCGGGTTCAATCCATCCGCCGTGGGGCGCCAAGATGCCGATCTCTGAGCCACGATCCACTACTCGGATACAGTAGTCGATGTCGGGCTGTTCGTTGGCGGCAAGATCGACGAAGGATGTGTAGCGGTCGGGCATAGTCCACCTTTCATAGGGACGAAATCGCGCATCAAACAAACACGGGACCCAGATTTGCTGAGTGAAAGTCAATGTCTTTCGCGCGATTCTGGGTAGAGACGTGGTCGCTGCGTTCGGTAATGAGTAGTACGATGGGTCAAGTTCTTGAGCGGAATTTCAGCGTGCGCTGTGCAAAGCCCACGAGTTCGGCATCGTTGATCAGCACTGTTTGCCAGGCCGGGTTTGTGTCGTGGTGGAAGCGGTTCGCATACCCAAGAAGCTGCTTTAGCTCCCTCACGTTCGCTTCCGACAGTATCTCGTCTTGAGCGCCGAGTTTCCGCTCGCATTCAAGAAGAAAATTGCCGAGGAGGCGCTCGGGCGGGCAATGGGCGGGGCATGCGACCCGCATATAGCTCTCGAGGATATGCCGGAGAGCAGCGGCAACCTCGCGCTCCTTGGTGTGATCGGCGGCATGAAGGTAGTCCCGGACGAGCTTGTGCCGCCGGTCGTGCTCGGTCACCGCGTCGGCCGAGACGTCCCATGCCAAGATCGTTGACCCCGGGTTTGAGCGTGCGATCCGCGCCGAGGACCGGCCATTCTTGTCAGCCGACGCCCACAGGTCGCAAAGGAAGGGCTTCGAGTGGGACAGCACGATAATCTGCCGGACCTTGTCATACAGTTCCCGCATGACCTCCATTGTCGTGAGCGATCGGTGTTCATCCAGACTGGTCATGGGGTCATCGATCACGAGGATCTTGTCGGCCAGGTTGCCTGCCTGCTCCAGCGACGAAAAGAAGAACGCGAGGGCAAGCGTGTTTCGGTCGCCCGCGCTCAGCGTTGTTCGGAACGATGGGCCAGCGTCAGCCGTCAGCGGTACGTTCTCGTTGTTTATAACGACGTGGTAGTTCGCGGCCGAGCCGCCCCGGTTGTTGACCGAGGTCACTGATCCCAGCCGGAACCCCGCGTTGAATTTTGCGAGGTAGGCATTGATTGCGACCTCATAAGCCGGAAAAATCGTCTCGCGGTATCTGTCGAGGGCCTCCCTCGCCTTCGTCCTGGCCGCTTCCGTCCTTGCCTTCTCGGCCTTCTCTTTCAGATAATCGTCGCACTTCGCCGCCACATCCGGCTCAAAGCGAGCCTTGATCGACTTCAGGCGCACAAGGTCGCCTTCCAGAGCCGATACGTCCGCCGAAGCCACTTGCTCCTTCACCGTCTTGATAGCCTCATTGCAGGCTAGGAACTTGTCGAACGCCTCTGCGACCGACCTCCGCTGTTCATCGAAAGCGGCGACTGCCTCGACAGCCTGGTCGGGCAGCTTCATGGGCTCCAACGGCGACACTGCTTTGGCCCGTAGGATCTCGAGAACGCTTTCCCGGGCGGCAGTCCATGCCCGGACGACCGCGGCGGTATCGACGTGGATATCCGGAATCGGCGTGAAGGCCTTCCAAAAATCTCGGGTCTCCGAGACGTCCCGAATGGATCGCTCGAAGCCGGCCATCACCTCGCCGCCATGGTCCGCAGCGATCCCTCGGCCGAGGGTTCGAATATCGGCCTTCAACTGGCTGTAGGCATCGCTGAAGTAGGCTTGGTAGTGCGGGATCAGGTTGGAATCCGCGAGGTCTTGGGCGCAAAATGGGCACGCGTTGTGATCAAGCCCGGCTGAGGCCGCCTCTATCCGAGGCATGCCATCGGCGACCCAGTTCTCTCCGTCCCGGCCGAGCTTCCGCAGATGCTCCCTTACGAGGGCTGCCGCTGCGGCCTCCAGCTCCGGAAGGCTCCGAGCCAGCACGGCGCGAATTCGATCAAGGTCGAAGCCTGGCAGGTTGAGGGACTGAAACGCAGTGCGCTGATGGATCGCACCTGCGGCCTTGGCCGCCGCCAGCCGGCGCTCGGCTTCCTCGATCTCCTGGTCGATGTCCTTTTTCGGGCTAAGGCCGCAGAAGGCGTCGACGCTAAACGGGCCGCGGGCCGCCGCCGGGATCGCATCCTGTTTCGCCCGCAGGTCTTTGTTGTGTTGCTCGATCCGTTCGACATGGCCCTGAAGTGCTTTGCTCAGCGCCACGCCCGTCGCGCCGAGGATCAACTCGTGTAGATTTTGCCTATGGCTGGTCTCAATCTCGATCCCTGAACATACGTTTTCTGCAACAAATGCGTCATCGAAGACATGTATCTCAGGCTGCGTCGCGGACCATGCGCCATTCTGGAAGATTGCCGATGCGCCAGAAAACTGAATTATAACGTGCGGTTCATGCTGGGCCTTCAGACGCTTCCGATTCTGGATAAGGGAAGGATCGCCCGACGAGAGCGACTTTAAAATGGCCGATAACGTTGTCTTGCCGCGACCGTTTTCCGCATAGATCACCGAGAAAGGAGTTAGCGGCAAGTGCGCGCCAGACGATACGTTGTCAAATTGACCCACATTACGAAGTAAAGAAATACGCTCAATCGTCATTTTTCTCAGTCATGTCCTTCGGCATTTTTTAGCGGCCTCGATGTCCTGAGAGGTGCACGGTAGCCATAAGTCCCCTGTGGGCAGCCGCTATGTTGGATTGTGTGTTATGCTTGCCAACGTTTCAAGGGCCACATGGCGCAACGCCTCGGCCTATTCGCCGCTGATGCAAGACATGGGAAAGACGCAATTTTAGTGCCTCGTCCGCCTGGTTGACTTCTGGGTAGCCAGGCAACGGACGACAGCTTCTACGCCTTTCGTGTGATGCAACGGCTCTGCATCAACCGACCGGACCGCGCCGCCCCCTTGCTTAGGAAAGCGGCGCGGTCGTCTGCTAAAAGGCTCCTACGGGCATCAAGGGCACCCACCTAACCCCGTCCTTCCGAACCTCGCGCCCCCTTCCCTCTGCGCCCGCGCATACAGCACCCGCTCCGCCGCGCTGATGCTGCCCTCGGCCCGCGCCGCCTCGGCCCAGACCGAGATCGGGAACAGCCCCTCGAAGTGCAGGTCCTGCTCGATGCCCATGCCAAAGGGCAGCCGGATCGCCACCATCTCGCTGAGCGACCAGGAGCCGAGCTCCGGATAGCCGAGATCGGCGAGACCGAAGAGGGTGTCGCCGTCCTCATCGAGCTCGGTGGCCAGCCAGGTGCCCTGGCCGAAGGGGTTGAAGAACTTCACGACAGGGATGTGATCGGCGTCCGGAACCCGGCCATTGGCAAGAAGCCGGGCGCGCTGGCTGGGGGTCAGGAGGATCATGCCGCAGCCCTCCCCTGTCCGGTCGCCTCGGCCGCGACAGGCTCCGGCAGATGGGCCAGCAGCCAGCCTGCGGCCTTGCTCGCCTGCGAGGCTGCGCGGACGATGGCGCGGTTGTCCTCGCGCAGCACCTCGAGCCAGGTGCCGATGTAATCGGCATGGCGGACGGTGGGCACGATCCCAAGCGAGGCGCAGCAGAAGGCCGCGTTCATCTCTGCCACCAGTTCCTCGAAGGCGTAGGCCCTGGTCCCGAAACTCCCAGAGAAGTCCCGCCCCAGCCGCGAGGCATGGCCCGTGGCATGGCCAAGTTCATGCAGCGCCGTGCGATGCCAGTTGATCGGCTCGAAATAGGCCTGCGGAGGGGGAACCTGAACGTAGTCCAGCGCCGGGACGTAGAAGGCCCGGTCACCGCCGATGCGGAAGTCGATGCCGGTGGCGCGGATCAGCGCCTCCACCTGCGGCTCGATCATGCCGGGCGGTGGTGGGGGTGCCACGAGGGCGATCTCCTCGGGCAGGCCCTCGCATTGGGCGGCGTTGAAGACGGTGAAGCGCTTGAGGAAGGGGATCTGTCCGGGCGCTTCCCCCGTTTCCCGGGCGCGGCGTTTCTCGTCCTCGGGGGTGAAGCGGTCGGCATAGACGACGGTTGTGCCGCGCTCGCCCTTGCGGACATTGCCGCCGAGCGCCAATGCCTGACGGGAGGTCAGCCAGGCTTGCGTCGGATAGCCCTGCTGGACCACGGCGCCCCAGAGGATCAGGATGTTGATCCCGGAATACGGACGCTGGGTCGCCGCGTTCCGCGGCAGCGCGAGCGGCGCCTTGGCCGAGGCCGTACCCCAGGGCTGGACCCAGGGCAGCCGCCCCGCCTCCAGTTCCGCGATGATCCGGGTGGTGATGTCGTCATAGATGCTGCTGCGGGCGCCACTGTTGCGGGGCGCGCGGTCCTGTCTGGCCATCGGGGTGATCTCCACGACGGGCGCCGGGGGCCTCTCCCCCGACCCTCAACCCGTCACGGAAATCCCCTCTGCACTCTCCCTCTGAGGGGGCGTTGCGGGGTCTCCCCGCTCGAAGGGGGTGCGTCGGCAACGTCAGTGCCGACCAGGGGGAAGGCCTTCCCCCACAAACATCCTCGACCCTCATCCTATGAAAACTGTGCCACCTTCCTCCTCATCCCGGCCCGGCACAGCCGTCAGCTTCTGCCTTAGCGCCAGGGCTCCGGCTCGTAGGCGGCCTTGGCCACCACCTTGCTGGCATCCCCGCGCGATCGGTATCGGCCGATCATCTCACCGGCGGCAGCATCATCGACCGCCTGCACCCGGTAGAGGGTCAGGCTCTTGTCGCTGTTGGGCTTGAGCTGGAATACCCGACCGTTTTTGCGGCAATAGACGAATTTCGAGCCCTTGATCTGGGTCCAGGGACAATCGGCATAGGAGAGGAGCCGCCGCTCCCGCTCCAGCCGCGCTTCGTCCAGACGCCGTTCCTCCTCGGCACGCCTTTCATCGCGCAGCCGCTGGAACTGCGCGCTGGTGTAATCCGCCAGCCGCCCGATGATCGCGGGCATCTCCGTGCCCGCCTCCTTCTCGGCCTGATAGATCGCGAGGCACTCGGCCTCGAGTTTCGGCTCGGGGTCCCCGAGATACTCCTCCTCGATCATCGATTTCATGCGCTGCTCGAGGTCCGTCACCGTCAGGGCCGGACCCGGCAGGCTGTTGAGGAATTCGAGCATGTCCTCTTTCGGGATCCAGCATTCGATGGCAGCGCCAAGTATCTTGTCGCGCGGCCCTTCCCATTTCTTCCAGACCGAACTGTCCTGATCGAGCTTCGTGACAATCTCGAGGGCCAGCTTGGCGAGGGACCGCTCCTCCCGCATGTGGCGCAGGGAGGGGCTGCGCACATACTCGGCTAGAAGGCTGTAAACGACTTGGGTTCGCTGGTTCATGAACATGTCTTCCTCCTTGAATGCGCCATAGGCTCAACCACGGGTTCCCCCCGTTTCAACGCCTTGATTCAGGAGTTTTCCGCGATGACAAAGCAAGACCGCCCAGAAGAAGGCCCGACCCAGGCAAGCGAATTCGAGGTGCTTCGCGAAAGCATGGTCTTCGAAGGGCCTGAATTGACCTTCACCCCCCGTGGGTCGCCCGACCCCAGATTGATGCGCCTTGTCCGCCTTCTCGCACAGCAGGCGGCGCGCGAATGCTATGAAGAGGAGCTGCGACTGGCGCGGGAAAAGAGGCGCGAAGCTCCCCCCGGGTGAACGCAGGTCAAAGGCGATCGGCCGTCCCGCTGTCGGCGCAATGCAACGACGCGCCGCCGTGGCCACTGACAGGGCAACCGGCTCAACCCGGGCCCCGCATCATGCCATTTTCTGCATCGCGCATTGTCATGACGGCTTTTCGACGTTCGTGATTGATTTTCGGCGCGATGGGCGTATAAGGATTTTCGACACTGGCCCATGATATGTGGCCATAATCCGCGCGCATGAGGCCTTTTCGACGCATGAGACCCGAGAGCCTGATGCCCTCCTTCTTCCAGGATGAGCCTCTTCCCGAGGGCGCCAGCCTCGCGGGTTGGGCCGCGCTGGTCTCCGCCTTCGGCATTCCTGCGCCGGTGCGCAACCCCACCTGCATTTCGGAACGACATGTGCGCGGCAACGTCCGCGCGGATGGAATCTGGCAGGTCTATGACAAGCGATACCTGCCCGAGGCGACGCTGGAGGGCCATCTCGGCTTTGCCCTTCGGCACGAGAGCATCGACCTCCTGATCCTCAAGCGTGTTTTCGACGCCGTTCCGCAACAGGACATCGAAGCGATTGTCCGCGCCACACCAACTGGTGCCTTCTCCCGGCGGCTATGGTTCTTCTTCGAGACCTTGACGGGACGCAGGCTCGATCTCGAGGATGCGCCGACCGTCACGGCGGTCCCGGCCTTGGACCCCGCCCACTATTTCACCGGCAAAGAGCGCTTCTCGCAGCGCCACCGCGTCCGGGACAATCTGCTTGGCACCGGCGCCCTCTGCCCGGTGATCCGGCGCACCGCAAAGCTCGAGGCGTTGATCGCGCTCGATCTGGCCGGGCGGGCCAAGGAGACCATCGGCAAGACGGGCGGCCATGTCGTGACGCGTGCGGCGAGCTTCATGCTGCTGGCCGACAGCCGCGCGAGTTTCGAGATCGAAGGCGAGCGCCCGCCCGTCAACCGCCTGGAGCGTTGGGGACGCGCCGTGCTCGAGGCCGGCAAGCGCCCCCTCAATCAGACCGAGATCTACCGCCTGCACCGGATCCTGATCGGCGATGATCGCCTGACCCCGATCGGCTATCGCGACGACGGGGTCTTTCTGGGCGAACGGGACCACAGCAACGACCCCTTGCCCGAGTTCATCGGCGCGCGGCCCGAGGATGTTCCCGACCTCATGACAGCGCTGAACGACTGCAACAACCGGCTGCGGCTGACGGATGCCGAAGAGGTCGATCCCGTCCTGCAGGCCGCCATCATCGCCTTCGGCTTCGTCTATATCCACCCGCTGGCGGACGGGAATGGTCGCCTGCACCGCTGCCTGATCCATCACGTTCTCGCCGAGCGGAAGTTCACCCCACCCGGGATGGTTTTCCCGGTCTCGTCCGTGATGCTGGACCGCATCGACGATTACCGGGCGGTTCTGCAGGGCCACTCCGCCCCGCTGATGGAGCACATCGCGTGGCGCGCAACGCCCACCGGCAATGTCGAGGCGCTGAACGACACGGCCGACTTCTATCGCTTCTACGACTGCACGGCGGAGGCCGAATTCCTCTATGACTGCGTCCGCAAGACCATCGAGGAGGACCTGCCCCGCGAAATCGCCTATCTCAAGCGCCACGACGCGGCGATGCGCGGGATCATGAACCGCATCGAGATGCCGGACGCTCTGGCAAGGCAGGTGATCCTGTTCGTCACCCAGAATGAGGGGCGGTTCCCAAAGCGCAGGCGCGACCGCGACCCCTTCGACAAACTCACCGATGCCGAGATTGCAGAGCTGGAGGAGATCGTGACGACGGCGTTCTCGAATTGAATTCAACCCGCACCCCGCACGGCGCCCTATCCAAATACGCGCAAACATCCGATTTGACGGCCCTCGAAAGCACAGGACAGCAGTAATGGCGAGATTCAACCCGCACCAGAAAAGCGCCGCATTGTATCCTGTGGTTTCGGACTTCGCCGACCGCTGCTTGCTGCAGGATCGCTCCATCCTCCAGCCAGACCTTCAGCTTTGGACAGCCGAGAACCTCGCGGAGCTCGACCGCACCTTTGTCCAGAATCCCGATGAAGGCACGGACAGCTATTACATGAAGCTCGAGCAGCAGATGTCCTCAGGCACACCGGAAAGCCGCCAGCTGATGGCTGAGTTGCACTGGGTCCTGTTCACCTTTCCCAGCGACATGGGACCGGCGACCAAAGCGCAGAGAGTCAGAGAGATCTGGTCCTGGTCGGGCACCCCGCTTCCCGAGGGTGTTGCGGCCTTGAGCGCGGAGGTTCTGGAAGGCATCGGCCACGCGGGCACGGCCTATAACACGCACAGATGGCGGGAGCTGAGCTTTCTGATTGCCCTGGTTCGTGACTGGAAGGAGTTGCCGCCTGAGATGCAGGCCCAACAGCGCAAGGACCATGAAGCGTTTTGCGCGTTTCTGGACAAGGTGCCCAGGGTCGATGGCCGCCAACTGCGTCAGATCCTTCCTCATCTCCTGTTTCCCGATCTCTATGAGCGGATTTCAAGCCCGCGGCACAAGCGAGAGATCCTTGAAGGCTTTGACGTCGCAACGCGGAAGGACATCCGGAAGATGCGGATTTCCGAGCTGGATTCCCATCTGCTGACCCTGCGTCGCAAGCTCGAGACCGAGCTCGGCCGAGAGATCGATTTCTATGAGCCGGAGATTGAACAGCGCTGGCGCGACAGCGGCGCGACCTATCTGATCAGCTGGAATCCGTCACGCTGGGACTGGGAGACTTTCGCGCCGGACCGCCAGCAGACCGCGTCCGGAGGCACCGTGGTCCATCGGTGGCGCACGAGTTCGAAAAAGCCCAAGCCGGACGACAAGGTCTTCCTGATCCGAACCGGTGATGATTTCCGTGGCATCATCGCAAGGGGACGGGTTGCGAAGGCCGCCTACTCCGACCTCCACTGGGACAAAGAGCGGGCTGCCGCGGGTGAGACCGCGGATTTCATCGATGTGGAATTCGAGGACATACGGGACCCAGGGAAGGATGCCTACATCCCGCATGCGGTCTTGACGAGCAAGATCAGCGGGCAGGACTGGAGCCCTCAGTCTTCCGGAATTCTGATCAAGCCCGCAGCAGCGCGGGCGCTGGAAAAGCTTTGGGAAAACGCGGAACCCGCGAAAACAGACGTCGAAAGGGCCGTGCCGATCATGGGATCAACCTATCACAACATCATCCTTTACGGCCCTCCCGGTACCGGAAAGACATACCGGACCGCTGAGGAGGCCGTTCGGTTGTGCGGGGAACCTGTCCCGGATGACCGCGCCACTCTGATGTCATCCTACCAACGCCTCTTGGCCGCCGGTCGGATTGAATTCGTCACCTTCCATCAGTCGATGGCCTATGAAGAGTTCGTCGAGGGTCGCCAGCCGATGACCGGCGCAGATGATGGCGAGGACACATCCTCGGCCGGCTTCCGGCTGGAGACGGTGCCCGGCATCTTCCGGCGCATCGCGAAACGCGCCGAGACCAGCCGTGGGCATTCATCCGAGGAGGAGTCGACACGTGTTGAAGGCCGCCAGGTCTTCAAGATGTCGATTGGCGAAGCGAACAACCCCGAGGACGCGCATCTCTTCGAAGAAGCGATCAAGGGCAACTATGCCCTACTCGGCTTCGAGGACATTGACTGGTCGGACGACAAGTTCGAAAGCAGAGAGGCGATCATCGAAGCCTGCAAAGCCCAGGGCAGCCAGAACGGCACTGTGGATGCCAGATCCGGCATGGTGCAAATGCCCTTCATCTTCCGGAACTGGGTCCGAAAGGGCGACATCGTCATCGTGTCCAAAGGCAATGGACTGTTTCGAGCCATCGGGGAATTCACGGGCGGGTACGAGTTTGCCCCCCGCCCCGAAGGCGGGTATGCCCATCGCCGCGCCGTCCGCTGGCTCTGGATCGATCGGGACGGCGTGCCGGTCGGCGAGATCTATTCCCGGAAGTTCTCCCAGAAGTCGATCTACGCTCTCTACGACGCCGAGCTCAACGTGCCGGCCCTTGAGCGTTACATGAACAGCCAGCAAACCGAGGGACCGTCCGAACCCGAACCCTTCGTCCTGATCATCGACGAGATCAACCGGGCCAATATCTCCAAGGTGTTCGGCGAGCTGATCACGCTCTTGGAACCCGACAAGCGGCTCGGCCAGCCCAACCAGCTCAAGGTGCGCCTGCCCTATTCGGCGGATGAGTTCGGTGTTCCGTCGAACCTGCATATCGTCGGCACGATGAACACGGCAGACCGCTCCATCGCGCTGCTCGACACAGCACTGCGGCGGCGGTTCACATTCCGGGAAATGATGCCCGATCCGGCCGTCCTCAAGAAGGCCGCGACCCGCACGGGCATCGATCTGCCGAACCTTCTGACGATCATCAATGAACGCATCGAATATCTCTACGATCGCGATCACCAGATCGGTCATGCCTATTTCACCGGCTGCGACACCCGCGCGGATGTCGACGCGGTGATGCGGCACAAGGTGATCCCGCTGCTGGCCGAGTACTTCTTCGAGGACTGGGGCAAGATCGCCGCGGTACTCGGCGATCTGGAAACGCATGACAGGCCGATCAAGGGGGGCTTTCTGAACAGGTCCGTCCTGAAGGCACCGCCTGGGCTCGACAATGGTGAGGCGATGCCGCGCTTCCGGTGGGACGTGCGCGAAGACAGCTTCGATTATGCGCGGCTGCTCGGCTCATGATCCGCCGCACGCTCCGCGAGTGGCAGCGCATCGGCTACGGGGATGACGACTCGACCATCCCGACGGCCGAGGCTGATCGGATTGCCGCCGTCGCGGCGCGTTCCAGCTTCGCGGGCCGAGGTGGCGAAGGCGTGCTCGAACACGGCCGCAAAGGCCTTCGGGCCCGCGGTGTGGTCGGTGTGATCGCCGCGCCAGGATGTCAGCTGGAGATCCTCCCCAAGATCGAAGGTCTTGGAGAGCACGACGCTTCTGACGAAACCCTTCGTCGCCGTCTCATCCACATGCTGGCGGTGGTTCACGATCTGCGGATCGATGCAGGATCGATGGCGCAGCTCGGATGGCAGAAGGACACTATTCTGGAACTGTTGATCCGCCTGTTTTGCGCCCGCCTGATGGAAGCGGTGCGGATGGGTCTGCCGCGCCGGTATGTGGATCATGCAGACGACCTCCCCGCCCTGCGCGGAAGGCTCGACGTCACCCGACAGTTTTCCCGCCATGCGGTCGCACCGCAGCGGCTGGCCTGTCGGTACGACGAGCTGTCCTCCGACATCGCGCTCAACCAGGTGATACGCGCCGCCGTGACCCGTTTGCAGCGCGTGGCCCAGGCCCCCGACAATCAGCGTATCCTGCGCGAACTGGGCTTCGCCTATGCGGATGTGGGCGAGGTTCCCGTGTCAGCGTTGCGATGGGACCAGATCACTCTGGATCGGACAAACCAAAGGTGGCGCGAGCTCCTCTCCTTCGCGCGCCTGCTTCTCGGGGATCGGCATCAGCAGACCAGCGCAGGATCCATGGATGGCCATGCGCTCCTGTTCGAGATGAATGCCTTGTTCGAGCAATACGTCGCCCGACTGGTCACCCGCGCTCTGGCCGGAAGCGGTTACCGTGTTTCAGCGCAAGGTGGCCACCGGGACTGCCTGTTCGAAGCCGATACGGGCAGATTTCGGACCAAGCCGGACCTCATTATCAGGCACGGAGATCGAACCGTCCTCGTCGTCGACACCAAGTGGAAGCGGATGGCCTCTCGCATCGACGACCCCAAACAGGGGATCAGCCAGGCCGACGTGTATCAGTTGATGGCCTACAGCCAACTCTATGGCTGCCGGGACGTCATGTTGCTCTACCCCCATCACGGCGATCTCCCGCCAGAACCGATTTGCACCCGATACGCCATCGCACGTGAAGGCGCCGAAGAGACCCTTCACATCGCAACCCTTGTCATGACCGGTCCCTCGGGATCGCATGTCGATGCGCTGAAGACGCTGTTGGGGCGGGTGTTGCCGGCTGCCGTGGCGGCCTAAGCAACGCGCCGGGCGAGGCGAGCGGAGAGGCTGCCATCGGAGAGGCATGAACCGGTATCTGCCTCATCCAACCTGCGCGAAATCCCGATCGGTCCAGTCATCCAAAGGACCCACGCTGCCCTACGCCAGAGCGCGAAATTCTGCGATCAAAACGGGAACATCCAGTGCACACGCCACCTTGCAAGCAATTGTTTTCTATATGAAATCCGTCCAATCCATCATGGGCGCGACGGACAGGCGGGCGGCCTCGGGGGCTGCGTTCAGGGGCATGCGGCGGTCTCCTCGGCGCGCGTCACCTCGTGCGCACCCCGCGGCGCAGATACCACGCCTTGAGGCGCCGGACCACCGGCCGGTGCGGCAAGGCCAAGACGACCGGGGCGGCGCACGATCCCGCCCTCAGCGCGACACCGTGTCCAGCGGGTAGGCCGTGGTGAACTTCATCCGCTCCATCGCGAAGTGGCTGGTCACGGTCCTGATCGGCACCGCATCGGTCAGCCGCTTGTAGAGCCGGTCGAAGGCCGCCATGTCGGCCACCGTCACGCGCAGGAGATAGTCGATCTCACCGGCCATGCGGTAGACCTCCATCACCTCGGGGATCGCGTCCACCGCCGTCGCAAAGGCTTCGCGCCAGGCCGCCGAGTGGTCGGGGGCTTCGATGCCGACGAAGACCGTCAGGCCGAAGCCCAGCCTGGCGGGGTCGGCCAGGGCGACCCGGCCGGTCAGGATCCCCGCCGCCTCCAGCTTCTGGATGCGCTTCCAGCACGGCGTCTGCGACAGGCCCGCCCTCTCGGCGATCTGGACGATGGGCAGTGTCGCATCCCGCATCAGTTCTGCGACGATCTTGCGGTCGATGAGGTCGAGGTCGGTCATGGGCCTGCTGCCTTTCGGGCCCGGTCGGGCGGGCCTGAAGATCAGAATGCGCCAAATCCACATAAAGTCTACAATCTTGATCGTGTATAGTCGGCGGCTTCGGATCGTCGACCCTTTTCCACTGCTTCCCGGCGGTTTCGGGCGATCGCCGGGCCTGCCGTCCGGAGTCCGCAACCCGACATTGATTCTCGTCATTCCCGCGGATACCTCTGGGACATGATCACGCAGAAGATGAAATACGCCCTGAAGGCGCTTCTGGCGCTTGCCGACGAGGCCGCCAAGGGCCAGCCCGAACCGTTGACGATCGAAGAAATCGCCAGGCGGTCCGGCACGCCGAAACGGTTTCTGGAACATATCCTGCTGGAGGTGCGCAACGCGGGCGTCATCGCCTCGATCCGCGGGCGGTCCGGCGGCTATGTCCTGATCAGGAAGCCTTCCGAGGTATCGATCTCGGAGCTTTTGCGCACGATTGACGGGCCGATCGCCCCCCTGCCCTGCCTGTCCCGCCGTGCCTATCAGCGCTGCGAGGATTGCGCGGACGAGGCCACCTGCCGGATTCGCAAGGTCTTTGCCGAGCTGTTCTGGTCCTATCTGGTGATGATCGACTCGCTGACCCTTGAGGACATGTTGCGGTCCGCGGCGGTGGCAGATCAGGTCATGAGCAGCGCGCAGCAGGCGTAAGCCTTTCCAGGACAACGGGATTTAATGGCGAAGCGGGCGTCGCGCCCGCCGGGCGGAGAATAATCCTCTCTATACACGACAAACTTTAGCGTGAATTTTCCTTTGCAATACTCGACAATCTCTGTCGTAATTACTGCCGTGACGGGCCCGGGGCCCTGACCGACAGCGAAGGAGAAGACCATGCTTGCCACCCTCACCCACGCGGGCGCCGCCACCGTTCACTCCGGCGGCCATGTCACCCGTGCGGTGCTGCGTCGCCCGGCCGGACGGCGGGGCGCCCGAACGCTGCGCGGATTGCTGTCCGCCGTCGCCCTGGCGGTGCTGGCGCTGGGTGCCGCGCCGGCCGGGCTCAGGGCGGAGACGCTGTTGAACGTCAGCTACGACCCCACCCGCGAGCTCTACCGCGAGGTCAGCGAGGCCTTCGCCGCCTTCTGGGTCGCCCAGGGCAACGAAACCCCAACCATCGAGGCCAGCCACGGCGGCTCCGGCTCTCAGGCCCGCGCGGTGATCGACGGGCTCGAGGCGCAGGTGGTGACGCTGGCGCTGGCCAGCGACATCGACAAGATTGCCCAGACCGGGAAGCTGCCCGCCGACTGGCAGACGAAGCTGCCGCACAATTCCTCGCCCTATACCTCGACCATCGTCTTCCTGGTGCGCGAGGGCAATCCGAAGGGGATCAGGGACTGGGGCGATCTGGTCGCGGAGGGGGTCGAGGTGATCACGCCCAACCCCAAGACCTCGGGCGGCGCGCGCTGGAACTACCTCGCCGCCTGGGCCTGGGCCGAGAAGAACGGCCAGGACCCGCAGGCCTTCGTCAAGGCGCTGTTTCAGCATGTGCCGGTGCTGGACTCGGGCGCCCGCGGCGCGACCACCACCTTCGCGCAGCGCGGCGTCGGCGACGTGCTGCTGGCCTGGGAGAACGAGGCCTATCTGGCGCTGAAGGAGATCGGCGAGGACCAGTTCGACATCGTCGTGCCCTCGGTCTCGGTGCTGGCCGAGCCGCCGGTCGCGCTGGTGGACGGCAACATCAGGTCGGAGGGGCAGCGCAAGCTGGCCCAGGCCTATCTGGACTTCCTCTACTCGCCCGAAGGCCAGGCGATCGCCTTCAGGAACTTCTACCGCGCCTGGGACGCGTCCAGGGCCGACCCCGCGGATGTGGCCCGCTTCCCCAAGCTGGAACTGGTCGACATCGCCCACTTCGGCGGCTGGGCCAAGGTGCAGCCCGAACACTTCGGCGACGGCGGCATCTTCGACCAGATCTATGTGCCGAAGTGAGCTGATCCGATGGGCAGACCGCTGATCCACCGCTCTCCCATGCCCGGCCTCGGGCTCAGCATGGGGATTACCCTGGCGATGCTCTCGCTCGTCGTCCTGCTGCCGATCGGCGCCCTTCTCCTGAAGGGCGCCACCTATGGGCTGGCGGGGATATGGGAAACCGTGAACCGCGAACGCGTCTGGGCGGCGCTGTTCCTCTCGTTCCGGCTGTCGCTGTTCGCCGCGCTCTTCAACCTTGTCTTCGGCGTGCTGCTGGCCTGGGTTCTGGTGCGCTACCGCTTTCCCGGCCGCCGCATCCTCGATGCCGCGGTCGACCTGCCCTTCGCGCTTCCCACCGCCGTCGCCGGCATCTCGCTGACCGCCCTCTACGCCCCGAACGGGGTCTTCGGGCAGTTGGCCGCGGCGATCGGCTGGAAGATCGCCTATGCCCAGTGGGGCATCTTCATCGCGCTGGTCTTCGTCGGCCTGCCCTTCGTCACCCGCACGGTCCAGCCGGTCATCGAAGAGATCGAGCGCGAGGTGGAGGAAGCCTCCGCCACCCTCGGCGCGACCCGGCTGCACACGCTCGGCCATGTCATCCTGCCGATGCTGGCGCCCGCCGCGCTGACCGGCTTCGCCCTGTCGCTGGCCCGCGCGGTGGGCGAATACGGCTCGGTCATCTTCATCGCCGGCAACATCCCGCTGGTGACGGAAATCGCGCCGCTTCTGATCGTCATCCAACTCGAGGAATTCAACTATGACGCCGCCGCCGCGATCGGCATCGCCATGCTCCTGATCAGCTTCGCGATGCTGATGGCGATCAACCTCATCCAGGTCTGGAGCCGGCGGAGGATCGGCAATGTCTGATACCGCGCCGCTCCGTTTCCGCTCGGCCACCGAGGAAACGCCCCTGGCCCGCCGGTCGCTGATCGGCCTGGCCTTCGCCGGCCTCGCCATCCTCGTCTTCGCGCCCCTCGTCGCCGTCTTCGTCGAGGCGCTGGCCGATGGCGTGGCGGCGGCGCTGAAAAGCCTCGCCAGCCCCGATGCCCGCGCCGCGGTCCGCCTGACGCTGACCATCGCCGCCATCTCGGTGCCGCTGAACGCCGTCTTCGGCATCGCGGCGGCCTGGTTCATCACCAAGTTCGACTTCCGCGCCAAGGCCTTCCTGATCACCCTGATCGACCTGCCCTTCTCGGTCTCGCCGGTCGTCGCGGGGCTTTGCATCGTCCTGATGTTCGGCACCAACAGCCTCGTCGGCGGCTGGCTGGTCGCCCACGGCCACCCGATCGTCTTCGCCATGCCGGGCATCATCCTCGCCACGATGTTCGTGACCTTCCCCTTCGTGGCGCGCGAGCTGATCCCGGTGATGATCGAACAGGGCCGGGCCGAGGAAGAGGCGGCGCTGACGCTGGGGGCAAGCGGCTGGCGCACCTTCCGGACCGTGACGCTGCCCAACATCCGCTGGGCGCTTCTCTACGGCGTCCTGCTCTGCAACGCCCGGGCGATGGGCGAATTCGGCGCGGTGTCGGTCGTTTCGGGGAAAATCCGGGGCCAGACCGCGACGATGCCGACCACGATCGAGATGCTCTACCAGGAATACCTCCCGGTCGCGGCGTTCAGCCTGGCGGCCGTTCTGGCCCTTCTCGGCCTTGTCACCCTTCTGCTGAAGACCGCGCTGGAACTCCGTCATGCCGACCAGATTGCCGCCACGCACCGCCGTTAGGAGACCGCCCATGCACATCGAAATCGACGAGATCTCCAAGATCTTCGGCACCACCGCGGCGCTGCATCCCGTGTCGCTTGCCATCCCCTCGGGGGCGCTGGTGGCGCTGCTTGGCCCCTCGGGGTCGGGCAAGACCACGCTGCTGCGCATCCTCGCGGGGCTCGAGTTCCCGACCTCGGGCCGGGTCCGTTTCGACGGGCAGGATGCCACCGGCCTGACCGTGCAGGACCGCCGTGCGGGCTTCGTGTTCCAAAGCTACGCGCTTTTCCGGCACATGACAGTGTTCGACAACATCGCCTATGGCCTGAACGCCCGGCCGCGCGCCTCGCGCCCCGCGAGGGCGGAGATCGCCCGCCGGGTCACGAAGCTTCTGGAACTGATCCAGTTGCCCGGCATCGACGAGCGCTACCCGAGCCAGCTTTCCGGCGGCCAGCGCCAGCGCGTGGCGCTGGCGCGCGCGCTGGCGATCGAACCCCGGATGCTGCTTCTCGACGAACCCTTCGGCGCGCTCGACGCCAAGGTCCGCAAGGACCTCCGCCAGGGCCTGCGCGACATTCATGACACCACCGGCCTGACCACGGTCTTCGTCACCCACGATCAGGAGGAGGCGATGGAACTCGCCGATCTGGTGGTGGTGATGTCGATGGGCCGCATCGAACAGATCGGCAGGCCGCAGGACATCCGCGCCCGGCCGGCAACGCCCTTCGTGCGGGACTTCCTGACCGCGTGACCCGCAGGCGCATGCCCCGGCGCCAGGATCTCTGCTCAGCGCCCGGGCCCGCCCGCGCGCCAGGCGCGGAACCGCCGCACCACCGGCTTCACGTCGAGCCCGATCACCAGCACCCCGAGCGGGATCATCCAGAAGCCGAGGACCGGCAGGAAGCCCACGATCCCCCCGGCAACCAGCAGAAGACCGAGCAGCGTGCGCAAGCCCGGCGGCACCCGCTGCCGGATCCGCACCAATGTCCGTCTGAGCCGCGCCCTGAACGTCATCTCCGCCTCCCTCGGGGCGATATGGGCCTCGCGGGGGCGCAGCGTAAGCCCCACGCGCTTCCCGCCGCCGATGCCGGCGCGTTCACGCCGCCGCCTCTGCCGCGCCCGCCCGCCCCCGCGGCGCGATCCTGAGCGCCCTGAGCGCGTTCAGGATCACCGCCACGTCGATCGCCTCCTGCATCAGCGCGCCCTCGACCGGGCTCAGATGGCCAAGCGCGGCGGCCACCATGCCGAGCACCGAAAGCCCGATCCCGGCCACGACGCTTTGCAGCGCGATCGCACGCGCACCCCGCGCGATCTCCATTCCCGCACCGAGCCGGTCGAGCCGGTCCACCAGCAGCACCGCATCTGCGGCCTCGGCCGAGGCCGCGGCGCCCCGTGCCCCCATCGCCACGCCGACATCCGCCGCCGCCAGCGCCGGCGCGTCGTTGACGCCGTCGCCCACCATCATCACCGGGCCGTTCTTGCGCTCGGTCAGCACCAGAAGCACCTTCTGGTCGGGCCTGAGCCCCGATCTGAGCCCGTCGAGACCGAGCCCCGCGGTCACCTCCTCGGCCACTTCGGCGCGGTCGCCGGTGGCCAGGAGGATGCGCTCCACGCCGCGGGCGCGCATCCCCTCCAGCGTCGCCGCGACGCCCTCGCGCAGAGGGTCCGCCATGACGAGATAGCCCGCCATCCGGCCGTCCACCGCCACCGCGACAAGGACCGAGCCCGCGACATGCGCGGGCGCCCGCACCGGCCCGAGCCCCAGCCGTTCGGCCACGAAGCCGTGGCCGCCGACGATGACCGCCCGCCCCGCGACACGTCCCGCGACCCCCTCGCCCGGAACCTCGGCCACCTCGGACGGCACCGGCAGGCCGGCCGGCACTCCGGACCCGGGTGCAAGGGCCGCCGCCACCACGGCCTGCGCCACCGGGTGCTGCGACGCCTGTTCGAGCGCCGCGGCAAGACGCAGGATCGTCGCCTCGTCCTCAGCCCCCAGCCGCTCGATCGCGACGATCCGCGGCCGCCCGTCGGTCAGCGTGCCGGTCTTGTCGAGGATCAGCGTGCGGATGCGCGCCATCGCCTCCAGGGGTTTCGCGCCCTTGATCAGCACGCCGAAATGCGCCGCCCGCGACAGCCCGGCAACCAGCGCCACCGGAACCGCGAGGATCAGCGGGCAGGGTGTCGCCACCACCAGCACCGCCACCGCCCGGATCGGGTCGCCCGTCGTCCACCAGGCGGCGAGCGCAATGGCGACGGTAACGGCGAGAAAGCCCAGCGACCAGCGATCGGCCAGCCGCGACATCGGCGCCTTCGACGCCTGCGCCGCCTCGACCAGCCGGACGATGCCGGCATAGGTGCTGTCGCGCGCGGGGCGCAGGGCGACAAGGTCGAAGGCCTCGCCGGCGTTGGTCGAGCCGCTCATCGCCTCAACCCCCGCCTCCAGCCGGACGGGGAGCGATTCGCCGGTCAGCGCCGAGGTGTCGAGAAAGGCCGTCCTCGCCGCCACGCGCCCGTCGACCGGCACCACGTCGCCCTGCCGGATCAGCAGCCGGTCGCCCGGCGCGATCCGGTCGAGCGCCACCTCCTCCAGCCCGCCGTCGCGGTGGCGCCGGGCCGTCCGCGGCACCCGCGCGAGAAGCGCGTGCATCTCGCGCCGCGCCCGTCCCTCGGCGAAGCTTTCCAGGAAGGTGCCGCCGGAATACATCACCGCGACGACGGCGGCCGCCAGCGTTTCGCCGAAGGCGAGTGCCGCCGACATCGACAGCGCCGCGACGATGTCGAGCCCCACCTCGCCGCGCCACAGGCTGCGGACGATCTCGACCGCCAGCGCGGCGAGGACCGGCAGCACACCCGCCGTCCAGACCACCGCCGCCGCCTCCGTCCGTCCCGAAAGCCAAAGCCCGAGGCCGAACGCGAGGCCCGCCAGAGCCACCGCGATCAGCGCGATCTTGAAGCGGTCGCCGCCTGTCTGCCCCATTCCGCCCCGCCCCCCGACGATGCCCGCCCCTGCGCCCGCCCCTGCCCGCCTGCCGCATCATCGCCGAGCCGCCGGCCGGCGTCGAGGCCGATGCCGCCCGGCGCAGCGCGGCAACATGTCCCGCCGCCCGTGCTGCGGCGCGCGAGGCGCCGGTTGCGGCCCCGCGCGGTTTCCCCGATGATCGCGGCGAAACCGCCGGGACATGCCCATGAAACCGATCCTCGTCCTCAACGGACCGAACCTCAACCTTCTCGGCAGCCGCGAGCCGGAGATCTACGGGCGCGAGACGCTTGCCGATGTCGAGGCGCTCTGCGCGGCGACCGCAAAGGCGGCGGGGCTCGCCGTCACCTGCCGGCAGTCGAACCGCGAATACGAGCTGATCGACTGGGTGCAGGCGGCGCGGGCCGACCATTGCGCCATCGTCATCAATCCCGGCGGCCTCAGTCACACCTCGGTGGCACTTCTCGACGCGCTCAACGCCTTCGAGGGGCCGGTGATCGAGGTGCACATTTCCAACATCCACCGGCGCGAACCCTTCCGCCATCATTCCTACGTGTCCACCCGGGCCGATGCGGTGATCGCCGGCGCCGGCGTGCAGGGCTATGGCTTCGCCGTCGAACGCGCCGCCCGGCTCGTGAAGGGTTGAGCGCGATGGACCTGCCGGCGAACCGCTTCAAGGCCCGCCTCGCCCGCGGCGAGGTGCAATACGGGCTCTGGTCGACCATTCCCGATCCCTCCGCCGTCGAGGCGCTGGCGGGCGCCGGCTTCGACTGGATGGTGCTCGACACCGAACACACGGCCGTCGAGGTGAGCGCGGTGCTGCCGCTCCTCCAGGCGATGGCGCCCTACCCGACCGCCGCGGTGGTGCGGCCCTGGGTGAACGACACCGCGCTGATCAAGCGCCATCTCGACCAGGGGGCGCAGACGCTGCTGCTGCCCTACATCCAGTCGCGCGCCGAGGCCGAAGCGGCGGTGGCCGCCGTCCGCTATCCGCCGCGCGGGGCCCGCGGCGTCGCGGGGACGATGCGGGCCGCGGGCTACGGCCGCATCGCGGGCTACCATGCGAAGGCGGATGCCGAGATCTGCCTTCTCCTTCAGGTCGAGACCGCGCTGGCGCTTTCCCGGCTCGAGGAGATCGCCACGGTCGACGGCGTCGACGGAATCTTCTTCGGCCCGGCCGACCTCTCCGCCTCGATGGGCCACCTCGGCCAGACCGGCCATCCCGAGGTGCGCGGCGCGATCCTCGACGCCATCACCCGGCTCAGCCGGCTCGGCGTGCCGGCGGGGATCCTGACGCAGGACGCCGATTTCGCGCGGGCGACGATCGACGCCGGCGCGCGCTTCGTCGCGCTCGCGGTCGACATGGCGCTTCTGGTCCGGGCCGCCGACGCCCTCATCGGCCGCTTCCGCGCCTGACCGGCGGCTTGCGGTGCGGCGCCGGTGGGCGCCACAGCCCGCTCAGGCGTCCTGGCGGCGGTTGTGCAGGATCGACGAGACCAGCGCGAGGCCGATGAAGGCCGAGCCCAGCACCCCGGTGACCAGTTCGGGAATGTGCCAGAGCGTCTGGGCGAACATGATCACCGACAGGACAAGGATCGAATAGAACGCCCCGTGCTCCAGGTAGCGGAATTCCGACAGCGTCTCGCGCTCCACCAGCATGATCGTCATCGAGCGGACATACATCGCTCCGATGCCGAGGCCGATGGCGATGAGAAAGAGGTTGTGGGTCAGCGCGAAGGCGCCGATCACGCCGTCGAAGGAGAACGAGGCATCGAGCACCTCGAGATAGAGGAACGCGCCGAGACCGCCGCGCGCAACCGTCTGCGCCGCCTCGCGCTGGTCGAGCACATGGCCCAGCACCTCGACGCCGAGGAAGGTCAGAAGCCCGCCCACCGCGGCGAAGAGGAACCGCGCCACCTCGCGGTCGGGCAGCGCGGTGGCAAAGACCATGACCACGGCGAGGACGAAGGCGATCTCCAGCCCGCGCACGCTGGCGCAGCGACGCAGCCGGCATTCGAGCGCGCGGATCCAGTCCACCTCCTTGCCCTCGTCGATGAAGTAGCGCAGCGCCACCATCATCAGGAAGGTGCCGCCGAAGGCCGCGATCGGCAGATGCGCCTCGGCGATGATCTCGGCATATTCGTCGGGCCGGAAAGCGGCGAGTCTCAGCGCGGCGATCGGGCCGATTCCGGCCGCCACAACGACGATGAGCAGCGGAAACACGATCCGCATCCCGAAGACGGCGATCAGGATGCCCCAGGTCAGGAACCGCTTCTGCCAGGCCGGGGTCATCTCCTTCAGCTTGTTGGCGTTGACGATCGCGTTGTCGAACGACAGTGAAATCTCCAGCACCGCCAGCACGGCGCCGATCAGAAGGAAGCTCACCGCGCCCGAAAGCCGGTGGTCGTAGCCCCAGCCCAGCCAGAACGCCAGCGCAAGCCCGGCGGCCGTCACCGTGAAGGCCCAGCGGAAATAGTGGAAGGCGGTCGACATGAAGCGCTCCGGTCACGGCCGGGCGCGCCCCGGCGACAGAGGATGGGGGCGACATAGGGGTCCTGGCGGGAAAGTGCAAGGACGGGCGGGCCGAATCCCGCGCGGCTCGGCGCGCCGGCGTGGCGCGGCGACAACAGCCGC
>JAUQYB010000107.1 GCA_030837825.1 Albidovulum sp. | reverse complement strand
AATGGAGTATTTCATCCAGCAGACCGTCAACGGTCTGACGCTGGGGTCGATCTACGGCATGATCGCGATCGGCTACACGATGGTCTACGGGATCATCGGCATGATCAACTTCGCCCACGGCGACGTCTTCATGCTGGGGGCTTTCGCCGCCCTCATCGCCTTCCTGATCCTGACCGCGATCTTCGCCAGCGTCCCTGTCGCGGTGGCGCTGGTGGTGATGATGGCGATCGCGATCGTCATGACCTCGCTGTGGAACTGGACCATCGAGCGGATCGCCTACCGCCCGCTCAGGGGCTCGTTCCGGCTTGCGCCGCTGATCACCGCCATCGGCATGTCGATCGTGCTGTCGAACTTCATCCAGGTGACGCAGGGCCCGCGCAACAAGCCGATTCCCCCGCTGGTCTCGAGGGTCTACGACCTCTGGGGCATCTCGGTCTCGCTCAAGCAGATCCTGATCGTGATCATCACCGTCGCGATGATGGCGGTGTTCTGGTTCGTGGTGAACCGCACCTCGCTCGGTCGGGCGCAGCGCGCCACCGAGCAGGACCGCAAGATGGCGGCCCTGCTGGGCGTGGACGTGGACCGCACCATCTCGATCACCTTCGTGATGGGGGCCGCGCTGGCCGGCGTCGCCGGCACGATGTACCTGATGTATTACGGGGTCACCGTCTTCTCCGACGGGTTCGTCCCGGGGGTCAAGGCCTTCACCGCCGCGGTGCTGGGCGGCATCGGCTCGCTGCCGGGCGCGCTTCTGGGCGGGCTCTTGATCGGGCTGATCGAATCGCTGTGGTCGGCCTATTTTTCGATCGACTACAAGGATGTGGCGACGTTCTCGATCCTCGCCATCGTGCTGATCTTCAAGCCCTCGGGCATCCTCGGGCGCCCTGAAATCGAGAAAGTGTGACCAGGATGGCCGTGCAAACCACCGTTCCCGAGGCTCGGCAGGGCGGCCTCTTCGCCCGGGCGCTGCGCGAGTCGCTCTTCGCCGGGCTGATCACCTTCGGCATGTTCGTGCTGTTCGTCGGGCTGAAGACCGACCAGAACATCCGCACCGACCTGGTCCTCACCCAGCGCTGGGGGCTCTTGGCCGTCTTCATCGCCGTGGCGATGGCGGGCCGTTTCCTGATGATCGTCGCCATCGGCCCCTGGCTTGCATCGCGCAAGGCGGCGCGGGCGGCGCGGCCGGTGGCGGCGCCGCAACCGCAGGGCCTGATCCGCCGCAACCTGCATATCGTCGGCTTCGCCGCGCTGGTGCTGTTCCCGCCGGTGATCGTGGCGCTTGTCGGGGTGCAGGGCTCGCTCAAGTTCGTCGACAACTTCGGCATCCAGATCCTGATCTACGTGATGCTGGCGTGGGGGCTGAACATCGTCGTGGGCCTCGCCGGTCTTCTCGACCTCGGCTATGTCGCCTTCTACGCGGTCGGCGCCTATTCCTACGCGCTGCTGTCCAGCAACTTCGGGCTGTCGTTCTGGCTCCTGTTGCCGATCGCGGGAATCCTTTCCGCCTGCTGGGGCGTCATCCTCGGCTTTCCGGTGCTGCGGCTCAGGGGCGACTATCTGGCGATCGTGACGCTGGCCTTCGGCGAGATCATCCGCCTTGTCCTGATCAACTGGACCGAGGTCACCAAGGGCACCTTCGGGGTGTCCGGCATCGCCAAGGCCTCGGTCTTCGGCATCTGGTCGTTCGATGTCTCGGCGCCGAACAACTTCGCCAAGGTCTTCGGCCTGCCGATGTCCTCGGTCTATTACAAGATCTTCCTCTTCTACGTCATCCTCGCGATGTGCGCGCTGACCGCCTATGTCTCGATGCGGCTCAGGGCGATGCCCATCGGCCGCGCCTGGGAGGCGCTGCGCGAGGACGAGATCGCCTGCCGCTCGCTCGGCATCAACACCACGACGACGAAGCTCACGGCCTTTGCCACGGGCGCGATGTTCGGCGGCTTTGCCGGCGCGTTCTTTGGCGCGCGGCAAGGCTTCGTCTCGCCCGAATCCTTCGTCTTCCTCGAATCGGCGGTGATCCTTGCCATCGTCGTCCTGGGCGGCATGGGCTCGCTCTTCGGCATCGCGGTCGCCGCGGCGGTGATGATCGGTGGCACCGAGCTGCTGCGCGAGATGAGCTTTCTCAAGGCGGTGTTCGGTGACGATTTCACGCCCGAGCTGTACCGGATGCTGATCTTCGGCCTGGCGATGGTGGTGGTGATGGTGCTGAAACCGCGCGGCTTCGTCGGCACGCGCCAGCCCACGGCCTTCCTGCACGAACGCAAGGCGATCTCCGGCAGCTTCACCAAGGAGGGGCACGGCTGATGGGCGGGCAGGACAAGACCATGACCGGCGACGTGATCCTGCGGGTCGAGCATCTGACGATGCGCTTCGGCGGGCTTCTGGCCATCAACGACCTGTCGTTCGACGTGCGCCGGGGCGAGATCACCGCACTGATCGGGCCGAACGGTGCCGGCAAGACCACCGTCTTCAACTGCGTGACCGGCTTCTACCGGCCGACGATGGGCATGCAGACCCTGATCCAGCGCGACGGCACCCAG
>JAUQYB010000014.1 GCA_030837825.1 Albidovulum sp. | reverse complement strand
GCCCTCTGACGGGCGAAAGGGAGACAACCGAGAAATGGCGTTCAAGACCGATATCGAAATCGCGCGCGAGGCGAAGAAGAAGCCGATCCAGGAAATCGGCGACAAGCTCGGCATCCCGTCCGAGCATCTTCTGCCCTACGGTCACGACAAGGCCAAGGTGGGCCAGGAGTTCATCTCCTCGCTTCAGGGCCGTCCCGACGGCAAGCTGATCCTCGTCACCGCGATCAACCCGACGCCGGCGGGCGAGGGCAAGACGACGACCACGGTGGGCCTCGGCGACGGGCTGAACCGGATCGGCAAGAAGGCGGTGGTCTGCATCCGCGAGGCCTCGCTCGGGCCGAACTTCGGCATGAAGGGCGGCGCGGCCGGCGGCGGCCATGCGCAGGTCGTGCCGATGGAGGAGATGAACCTCCATTTCACCGGCGACTTCCACGCGATCACCAGCGCCCACAACCTGCTCAGCGCGATGATCGACAACCACATCTACTGGGGCAACGAGCTTGAGATCGACACCCGCCGGGTTTCCTGGCGGCGGGTGATGGACATGAACGACCGCGCGCTCAGGGACATTGTCGTCTCGCTCGGCGGCGTCTCGAACGGGTTCCCGCGGCAGGCGGGCTTCGACATCACCGTGGCCTCCGAGGTCATGGCGATCCTCTGCCTGTCGCGCAACCTCGAGGACCTGCAAAAGCGCCTCGGCGACATCGTCGTCGCCTACCGCCGCGACAAGTCGCCGGTCTATGCCCGCGACATCAAGGCCGACGGCGCGATGACCGTGCTCCTGAAGGATGCGATGCAGCCGAACCTGGTGCAGACGCTTGAAAACAACCCCGCCTTCGTCCACGGCGGCCCCTTCGCCAACATCGCCCACGGCTGCAACTCGGTGATCGCCACGACCACGGCGCTGAAGCTCGGCGAATACGTGGTGACGGAAGCGGGCTTCGGGGCCGACCTCGGCGCCGAGAAGTTCTTCGACATCAAGTGCCGCAAGGCCGGGCTGAAGCCCGCCGCGGCGGTGATCGTGGCCACGGTCCGCGCGATGAAGATGAACGGCGGCGTCGCCAAGGCCGACCTCGGCGCCGAGAACGTCGAGGCGGTGCAGAAGGGCTGCCCCAACCTCGGCCGCCACATCGCCAACGTGAAGTCCTTCGGCGTGCCGGTCGTGGTGGCGATCAACCACTTCTATTCCGACACCGAGGCCGAGGTGCAGGCGGTGAAGGACTATGTCGCGCAGCAGGGCGCGGAGGCGATCCTCTGCAAGCACTGGGCCGAGGGCTCGGCCGGGACGGTCGATCTGGCGAAGAAGGTCGTCCAGCTCGCCGAAAGCGGCACGGCGAACTTCGCGCCGCTCTATCCCGACGAGATGCCGCTCTTCCAGAAGATCGAGACCATCGCCAAGCGGATCTACCATGCCGACGAGGTGCTGGCCGACAAGTCGATCCGCGACCAGCTCAAGGCCTGGGAGGCCGCGGGCTATGGCAACCTGCCGGTCTGCATGGCCAAGACCCAGTATTCCTTCACCACCGACCCGAACGTCCGCGGCGCGCCGACGGGACATTCGGTGCCGGTGCGCGAGGTGCGCCTTTCGGCAGGCGCCGGCTTCATCGTGGTGATCTGCGGCGAGATCATGACCATGCCGGGCCTGCCCAAGGTGCCCTCGGCCGAGGTGATCCGGCTGAACGATGTCGGCCACGTCGAGGGACTTTTCTGACCCCGGCACCCGGCGGCATCCCCGGGGGCTTCGCGCCCCCGGACCCCTGCGGGGTATTTCGGCAACGAAGAAGCAGGATTGCGGAGGACCGGGGTGACCGCGACGATCATCGACGGCAGGGCGATTGCACGGCGGCTCCAGGCCGAGGCGGCCGCCGAGGCGGCGCGGCTGGCGGCCGAGGGCTGGGCGCCGCGCCTGGTCTCTCTCTCGGTCGGCGATGTCGCCGCGGCGGAGCTTTATGTCCGCAACCAGCGCCGGCAGGCGGAAAGCGCGGGCCTTGCCTTCGAGGCACGGGACTACCCGGCCAACATCTCGCTCGAACAGCTCACCGGCATCCTCCACGGGCTGAACGCCGACCCGCGGGTCAACGGCATCATCATCCAGCGGCCGCTGCCGGCGCATATCCCGGTGAAGGAGTTGCAGCGCGCCATCCATCCCTTGAAGGATGTCGAGGGGATGCACCCCGCCTCGATCGGCAACATCGTCTACAACGATCTGGCACTCGGCCCCTGCACGGCGGTCGCGGCGGTGGAGATCCTGAAATCGCTGCCCTTGAAGATCGAGGGGCTGGACGTGACCGTGATCGGCCATTCCGAAATCGTCGGCAAGCCGATCGCCTTCCTGATGATGGGGCTCGGCGCCACGGTCACGGTCTGCCACCACATGACGCGGCAGGTCGCGGTCCACTCGCGTCGGGCCGATGCGGTCTTCGTCGCCGTGGGCAAGCCCGGGCTCGTCACCGGCGAGATGCTGAAGCCCGGCGCGGCGCTGATCGACATCGGCATCAACCGGATCGGGACAGCCGAGGGACCGCGCACCGTCGGCGACGCCGATTTCGACAGTTGCGCCGAGGTCGCGGGCTGGATCACGCCGGTGCCGGGCGGCGTGGGGCCGGTGACGGTCGCGGTCCTGCTGCAAAATGCCGCCCTTGCGACGCGGATGCAGATGGCGCAATACCGCGACGCCTATGCGGTTGCGAACTGAGGAGACCGGAATGACTGCGACGATCATCGACGGCAAGGCCTTTGCCGCCAGGGTGCGGGGTGAGGTCGCGGCCCATGTCGCGCGGCTGAAGGAGGAGAAGGGGATCGTCCCCGGCCTCGCTGTCGTCCTCGTGGGCGAGGATCCGGCAAGCGAGGTCTATGTCCGCTCCAAGGGCAAGTCCACGCTCGAGGCGGGGATGAACTCCTACGAGCACAAGCTGCCCGCCGGGACCTCCGAGGCGGATCTTCTGGCGCTGATCGCCCGGCTGAATGCCGACCCGGCGGTGAACGGCATCCTGGTGCAGCTTCCGCTGCCGAAGCACCTCAATTCCGACCTGGTGATCAACGCGATCGATCCGGCGAAGGACGTGGACGGGTTTCACATCTCCAACGTAGGCCTCCTCGGCACCGGGCAGAAGGCGATGGTTCCCTGCACGCCGCTCGGCTGCCTGATGATGCTGCGCGACCATCTGGGCTCGCTCGCCGGGCTCGAGGCGGTGGTGGTCGGCCGGTCGAACATCGTCGGCAAGCCGATGGCGCAGCTTCTCGTCGGTGACAGTTGCACTGTCACCATCGCGCATTCCCGCACGAAGGACCTCGGCGAGGTCTGCCGGCGCGCCGACATCCTCGTCGCCGCCGTCGGGCGGCCGGAGATGATCCCGGGCGACTGGGTGAAGCCGGGTGCGACGGTGATCGACGTCGGCATCAACCGGGTGGAGCGCGAAGGCAGGACGAAGCTGGTGGGCGACGTCGATTTCGACAGCGCCGCGAAGGTCGCGGGCGCGATCACGCCGGTGCCGGGAGGTGTCGGTCCGATGACCATCGCCTGCCTGCTGGCCAACACGCTGACCGCCTGCTGCCGCGCCAACGGCCTGCCGGAGCCCGAGGGGCTGACCGCCTGAGGTCTACGGCTCGACCGGAAGCATCGTGCCCTGGAGAAGGGCGATGGTCCTGCGGGTGCCTCCGGCTTCCGCCTCGACCTCGGCGGTCACGACCGTCAGCCGCCGCCCCGCCTTCACCACGCGGCCGGTGGCGATCAGCCGTTCGCCCGCGGCAGGCGCGAGCAGGTTGATCTTCATCTCGACGGTCAGCACCTCGGCGCCGGGTGGCATCAGCGTCAGCGCCGCATAGCCCGCCGCGGTGTCGCCGAGCGCGAAGGTCAGGCCGGCATGGCCGAAGCCGTGCTGCTGGCGGGAAAGGTCGAGGATCGGCGCCTCGATCACCACATGGCCGGGAGCGACGGGGCCGAGCGTGGCGCCGAAGGTGGCCATCAGGGACTGCCGGGCGAAACTGTCCCGCACCCTGGCCGCGATTGCAGCATCGAGCGTTGCGTCCGTCATCGGTTCCTTCCCCGCGGCATCGGCATCGGCCGGCAGGCGCGGCCGGTCAGGATGGCTAGCGCGCCGTCGCCCATCAGCCCGCAGAGCGCGTGATGCCCGGCGGAGAGGCCGCCCGTATAGGTGCCGTAGGCCGGCAGGATCGCCCGCGCCCGGTCGACAAGAAAACACCGGATCGCCTGGCCGGCAAGGCTGACCTTGGGGTGGTAATGGCCGGAAACCTCGCCCCGGGCGCCGGCGCGGGCCTCGTGGCGGAAGGTCAGCGGCCCGAGCGTCATTTCCGCCCGGTGCTCGCCCGCCAGCGCCAGCGGGGCGGGATCGTGGTTGCCGGCGATCCAGACCCAGCGCCGGCCCGCCATCAAACGCGCCAGCCAGAGTGCGGCGCGCTCTTCCAGGTCGTCTGCCTCGGGGTCGTCGAAGCTGTCGCCGAGGCAGATCACCACCCGCGGCGCCGCGGCGGCGATGTCGGTATCGAGCCGTGCCAGCGTCTCCTCGACCTCGTAGGGGGGCAGGAGCGCGCCCGCCCGGCGGGCGAAACGCTCCGACCGGCCAAGATGCAGGTCCGAGACGACAAGGCAGCTTTCGCCGGCCCAGAAAAGCGCCCCGGACGGCAGTGCCGAAAGCCGCGCCCCCGCCAGATCGAAAGCGTATGCGTTCATGGCCTGTTCCTGCCTTGGCTCCGGCGGAAACGCAACTCCCTTTCATCCGGCCCGAAGCGCGGGGTCCGGGCCGTCAGCCAAGCCCCGCCTCGGCCATGAGCCGTGCGGCGGTCTCCTCGACGACGCGCTCCCGCGCCGCGCCTTCGACGGGCACGCGGCCGTGTTCGAGGAAGAGCGGCGCGGCCAGCGGGCTGACGCGCGGGAGCGCCACATGCTCGATCCGGCCGGCGACGCGATCGAGCAGCGCCTCGATCCGGCCGAAGCCCACGAGCCCCCGCATCGCCTCCTCGCGGGTGACCTGAAGAAGCAGATGGCCGGGGTCGTGGCGGCGGAGCGTGTCGTAGAGGATGTCGGAGGAGAAGGTGGCCTGCCTGCCGGAGGTCCGCGCGCCGGCATGGTTGCGCAGGATCAGCCCGGCGACGGTCGCCACGCTGCGGAAGGTCCGCTTCATCACCGCGTTGCCGGCAAGCCAGCCCTCGAGCCCCTCGCGCAGTGTCTCGCGCGCGAAGAGTGCGGCCGGGTCGGGGACGGGATCGAGCCCCCAGACCAGCGTCGCGTAGTCGGTCGAGACGAAGCCGAGGGGATGCAGCCCTTCGTCCTCCATCCGCTTGGTCAGGAGAAGCCCGAGCGTCTGCTGCGCCGCCCGGCCGGCGAAGCCGTAGGCGCAGAGGTGCGGGCGGCCCTCGGCCGGGAAGGTCTCGATCAGCAGCCGGTCGCGCGCGGGCAGGCGCGACACCTCTCGCTGGAGCGCGAGCCATTCGGCCGTGGCCCGGGGCAGGGCGGGCCAGCTCGTCTCTTCCAGCATCCGCAGGATGCGGTCGGAAAGCTGCGTCGAGGTGGAGAACTTGCCGCCCGAATAGACCGCGATCTTCGGCTCCCGTCCCGGCGCGGGCGCGACCTCCAGCGCCATTTCGCGCAAGGAGACGAAGCGGACGACCTGACCGCCGATCAGGAAGGTCTCGCCCGGCGTGAGCGTCGCGGCGAAGCTTTCCTCGACCTCGCCGAGGGCGGCGCCGCCGAGCCGGTTGTGCCAGCGGACCTTCACCATGTCGGAGTCGGTGATGGTGCCGATGTTCATGCGGATATCGCGGGCGGCGCGCGGGTCGCGGAGTGTCCAGAGGCCGCCCCGGAGCATCAGCCGCTGCCAGCGGTCATAGGCCCTGAGCGCATAGCCCCCGGTGGCGCAGAAGTCGAGGCAGGCATCGAACTCGGCCCGTGTGAGGGCCGCATAGGGCCCCGCACTTCGCACCTCGGCGTAAAGCGCGTCTGCCGCGAAGGGGCCGGAACAGGCGGCGATCAGGATGTGCTGGCAGAGCACGTCGCGGGGGCCGGGGCCACGCGGATCGCCGTCGAGGTCATGGGCCCGCACCGCGTCGAGCGCCGCCTGGCATTCGACGACTTCCCAGCGGTTCGCCGGCACCAGGAGCGCCTTCGAGGGCGCGTTGTAGCGGTGGTTGGCCCGGCCGATGCGCTGGACGAGGCGCTTGACATTCTTCGGCGCGCCAACCTGGATCACCAGGTCCACGTCGCCCCAGTCGATGCCGAGGTCGAGCGAGCCGGTGCAGACCACGGCGCGCAACTCCCCCCGCACCATCGCCGCCTCCACCCGCTCCCGCGCCTCGCGCGCGAGGCTGCCGTGGTGGATGGCGATCGGCAGCGCGTCGTCGTTGGCAAGCCAGAGGTCGCGAAAGAAGAGCTCCGCCTGCGCACGGGTGTTGTGGAAGATCAGCGTGGTGCGGTGGCGGCGCACCTCTTCCAGCACCTCGGGGATCGCATGGCGCCCGCCGCCGCCTGCCCAGGGCGGCGGGGTCCCGGTGTCCATCATCGCGATGTCGGGATCGGGGCCGGGGTCAGCATGGAGGATCGCGCAGGGATCGGGGTGGTGGGCCAGGAAGCGGGCGATCGCGGCGGGGTCTTCCACCGTCGCCGAAAGCCCGACGCGGCGCAGCCCTGGGGCGAGACCCTGGAGCCGCGCGAGGGCAAGCATGAGCTGGTCGCCCCGCTTCGATTCGGCGACCGCATGCACCTCGTCGACGATCACGCGCGAGAGGCCCGCGAAGATGCGCGGCGCATCCTCGTAGCTGAGCAGAAGGGCGAGGCTTTCGGGCGTGGTGATGAGGATCTGCGGCGGGTCGGCGCGCTGGCGGCGGCGCGCCGTGTAGGAGGTGTCGCCGGTGCGGTCCTCGATGCGGATCGGCAGGCCCATCTCTTCCACCGGCAGACGCAGGTTGCGGCGGATGTCGGCGGCAAGCGCCTTCAGCGGCGAAATGTAGAGCGTGTGCAGGCCGGGGCGGTTTCCGGCCGCCAGTTCCACGAGCGAGGGCAGGAATCCTGCAAGCGTCTTGCCGCCACCGGTGGGCGCCACCAGCAGCGTTGCCGGGTCATCGGCGCGGTCGAGCAGCGCCTGCTGGTGCAGATGGACCTGCCACCGCCTTGCGGCGAACCATTCGACGAAGGGGGCGGGCAGGGCGCGCATGACCCCAATCTAGGCGGGAAACGCCCCGGTGCAAGTCAGTGGAGGTGGCGCTGCCTGAGGCCGCGGAACACGTCTTCGAGGGCGCGGGGCGGCGTCAGATGCGCCCCCGCCAGCGCGTTGTCGAGCGCGATCTCCACCTCGCGGACAAGGGCGGTGACGCCTTCGTCGCCGCCCGGCCCGGCGGGGGCGTGACCGCCGGTGTCATCCCCGGGCAGGGCCAGGCCGCCGAGCGTCTCGCCGGTGACGTCGAGCAGGCGCGCCTCGTCGATGCCCTGCGCCTCGGCCCAGTCGAGCGCGATCCGTGTCATCGCATTCGATGAGGCGGCGAGGAAGTCGTTCATCACCTTCGCGGCCATCGCCGCGCCGAACCCGCCCATGCGGATCGCCTTGGCGCCGAGACGGTCGAAGATCGGGGCGATCCGGTCCACGTCCTCTCGCCGGCCGCCGACGAAGAAGGTCAGGGCACCTTGCTCGGCGGCGCGGATCGAGCCGGAGAAGGGCGCGTCGACCAGCGCGATCTCGGCGCGGATGCGGCCGCGCAGCGCGCGCACGTAACGCGGTGACAGCGTGGCGAGGAGGACGATGGTCTGGAGCGCCGGTGCGTTGCGGGCGAAGCCCTCGGCCTCGAACAGGAGAGTCTCGCATTCGCCGATGTCGCGCGGGACAAGAAGGAGCGTCTTCAGCCCGGGCAGGTCTTCGGCGGCGGGGCGCGGCGCGAACCCAGTGGCGCGGAGGCGGGCGAGGAAGGTCCGGGCGGCGCGGCCCGAACCGGCGATCCCGAGGCCCGACATCAGTGCACGATCTTTTCGTCGCGGACGAACATGTTCGCCCAGGCCCGGTCGATCAGCTCGGGCGACATCTGGTAGGGAATCCCTTCGAAATGGCAGATCGCGATCATCTGGTCGATGAGGAAGACCGGCTGATAGTTCGCATAGACGTTGTGGATGGTCGGGTATTTCACCTTGAGCAGGTGGATCAGCGCCTTTTCGTCCAGCGGCATCTTCTTCTTCTTCGCCACCATCGCGAAGATCTTCAGGAACATCTCCTGGTTCGGCCCGTCGATCTTGATCTTGAAGAAGATCCGGCGGAGCGCGGCCTTGTCGAAAATCTCGTTCGGATGGAAGTTGGTCGAGAAGATCACCAGCGTATCGAACGGCACCTCGAACTTCTCGCCCGATTGCAGGGCGAGGATGTCGCGGTTTTCCTCCAGCGGCACGATCCAGCGGTTGACGATCTTCTGCGGCGGCTCGGCCTGGCGACCGAGGTCGTCGATGATGAAGACGCCACCCGTGGCCTTCATCTGCAACGACGCGGTATAGGTGCGCGCCGTCGGGTTGTAGGTGAGGTCGAGCATGTCGAGCGAGAGCTCGCCCCCGGTGATCACCGTCGGCCGGTCACAGAGCACATAGCGGTTGTCGAAGCGGTTCGACGAGCGGCGCAGCGCCGTCGGGTCGTCCTCGGAGGCCTGTGCGGCCGAATGGACGATCGGGTCGTAGACCGTGATGACCTGGCCGGCGTATTCGACTGCACGGGGGATGTAGATCTTGTCGCCGATGGCATCGCGGATGCCGTTCGAGATGGAGGACTTGCCGTGTCCCGGCGGCCCGTACATCAGGATAGAGCGGCCGGCGCCGACGGCGGGCCCGAGATGGTCGAGAAGCTCGTCGGGCAGGATCAGGTGGCCCATCGCCGAGGTCAGGCGCTGCCGGGTGATCTGGATGTTGCGGATCGACTGCTTCTTGACCTGCTCGCGGTAGACCTCGAGCGGCACCGGCATGGCGCCGTAGTATTCCGACTGGCTGAGCGCGTCGAGCGCGCGCGCCTTGCCGGCGTCGGCAAGCTGATAGCCCATCTCGCCGCCGGAGTTCGCGTGCAGCGTGCCGGTCGCCTCCAGAAGCTTCTGGCTGCGCACCATGTCGACCAGTTCCTGCGTGACCGGGATCGGCAGGGCGATCTGGCGCGAGATGTCCGACACCGTCTCGAGATTCATCCGGAACATCGTCTTGAGCAGGATGTCGCGCATCATCACGACCGAAAGGCCGGTGTCGGCGATCGACCGGGGCGGCGTCGGCGCGATGACGTTGGGCACCTGCATGTTCATCTGGATCGGACCTCGCGGCGGTTCGGGGAGGTGGGTCGCGCGCCTGGCGCGCAGCCCGCAACTCGGGATTCACAGCGCGACTCTGCCGGGCTATTGTGGCCAAAATTAGGAACAATTCCGCACAAGAGGCAGCAATGAGCAGACCCCGGACCGCCGCCCTCGCGGCCTATCTCGCCCTCCTG
>JAUQYB010000106.1 GCA_030837825.1 Albidovulum sp. | reverse complement strand
TGGCCCCGCTCCGCGCATCACCATCCCGGCCAGCGGCGCCAGTCAGCCGCACGAACAGGCCTGACAAAAGACCGCACTCGATCACATGTCCGGACGATCAGAAATTCCTTGCAAACCGAGCGGCATCCACAAAAGAAGGTTCGACATCAGGCCCACCTCCTCCGCCACCCGACATCCAACCGTCTCTGCCAGACGCACAGGGAGCGGTCGTCCGGTCAACGCATCCTCGCTCCCGGCGCTCTTGGGGGAAGGGCTGTCGCGATTTATGCGGGATCAATCCGGGTTGCGGCCTGGATCGGGTCAGGTTGAGGTCCACCACGACCGCCTCTCCCCACTCGGGCCGGTTTTGCCTGCAAGTCAAAAGGGCCGGGCAAGCCCGGCCCTTCTGCCGTCAGCCCGAGCCGGTCAGGCTGCCGCCATCGCCGTCTGGTTGACCTGGTCGGCAACCTCCGACAGGGCCTCGTCGGCCGCCTTCTCCTGCTCGAGCGTCTGTTGCAGAAGCGGGATCGCGTCGTCATAGCCGAGCTGCGCGGCCCAGGCGCACAACGTGCCGTAGCGGGCGATCTCGTAGTGTTCGACCGCCTGGCCCGCCGCCGCCAGCACGGCGTCGATGGCCGGGGTCTGGCCGTACTCTTCCATGACCTCGGCACCCTCCTCGAGAATGCCGTTGATCGCCGGGCAGGTCTTGCCCTGCGCCCGTTTGCCGATGATCTCGAAGACCTGCTCCAGGCGTTCCACCTGGCCCTCGGTCTCTTTGCGGTGCTTGGTGAGCCCGTCCTTGAGCTCCTTCGACTGTGCCGCGCGGATCATCTTCGGCAACGCCTTCAGGATCTGACGCTCGGCATAGTAGATGTCCTTCAGGGTGTCGGCGAATGCGCTTTCTAGCGACTTCTCTTTCATTTCGATCTCCATGTCGATGATGCGGTTGCCCGGAACGGCCAGAGGTTCGGGGCCGGCGGCCTGGGGTTGGAACGCGGGCGCTTCCCGACGCTCCCGGACCCTGAACCTGCCGGACCTGCGAATGTTCCTGCCGAAATGCCGTCCGGCCCTGGCGGTGCGGAACATCCGCCCGGATGCGGCGTTGAAGAGGCGCACCGTCAGGAGGCCCTCATGCCACGCAACGATCCCACCACCCGCCACCCCGACCCCGGCACCATCGACCAGCGGCAGCAGCAGATTGATCCGGCTGGAAAAAACCGCGATGATCGCGATGCGCGGCCGGATACGAACACCAAGCAGCCCGGCAATCTGCCGGAAGGCGACGCGCCCCCAGTGTCCGATTGACGGGAAGCAGGTTCCTTCCTCGGGGCCGCCGCAGACCGCGCGGGCGGGCGTTGATCTCCCTTCCCAGCCCACCTCCTGCCGTTCCACCGGGAACCATCCGGTGCCGGCGAGGGTTTCGAAAGGCTGCAACAGGAGGCGCGCCCCATGTCCGCACCGCAGACGGATCCCGAAAGGCAGTTGAAACGGCACAGGGTGCCGATCATCGGGATGGCCCTGGTTGTCCTCTTCGCCCTCGGCGTCATCATCTACTGGCTGTTCGAAGAGGTCAGCCAATCCGATCCGCCGCCCCCCGAAACGCCTGCCGGGGCGTCCGCCCCGGCCGAGGAAGGCACCGCCACTCCAGACCCCGGAACGCAGCCCTGATCCCTCCCGGTGCCGCCTCGCGGCCCCCTCTGGAACCATTCGGCCGGTTTCGGCGTTGCAGCAAAGAACGTATCGCGAAAGGACATCCAGATGACAAATCTTGATCCCAATCCGCCCCCGACCGGACCGAGGTCGAGACCGGTTTCCAACCGTCCGCAGACCATGTGGCTGATTGCCGGGGCGATCGTCGTTCTGCTTATCCTCGGATATTTCGTCAGCAACGAGCGGACATCGGTCACGCCGCCGGCGCCCGAGGCCACCGCGCCCGCCGATACCACTCCGCCCGCCGATACAGGCGCGACCGCACCAGCGCCAGCCCCGGCGCCTGAGACCGCTACGCCCCCCGCGACCGCGCCTTCCGACACCGGCACGACGGGCACGGGCACGGGCACGACGACAGCCCCCGCGACACCTCCCGCAACCTCTCCTTGATCGCCGCGGGGAGCGTCCGGCACGGGCAGCATGACGAGTTCGGGATGAACAGCACCACCGTGATCACCTTCCTGAAGGCCGGGCTGGGCGGGACGGTCGTGTCGGCGATCGTGCTGATGGGGCTCGGACGGGTTTTCGCCGGAAGCGCGCTTGCCGCCTTCAACGCCACGTCCCACTGGCTGTTCGGGCCCGCGGCCGCCTCGACGCCGGGCTTCTCGCTCGGGGTGACCGGCACCGGCGTCCTGACCCATGTCGTGGCATGCTTCTTCTGGGGCGCGGTTCTGGTCGCGCTCCTTCTGTTCACGGGCGTCAGACGGACCGTTCCGGTCTGGCTCTGCGCCCTGCTGGTCGGCATGCTGGCGCTGGTCATCGACTATGGCCTGCTGCCCGAGCAGCTCAGCCCCGGATGGCATCTGGTCTTGCCCGGCACCGCGGTGTTCGCGGGCTTTCTCGCCCTTGGGGCGGGCCTGGCTCTTGGTGCAACCCTGGGCCGGAGCCGGGCATGACACTTCCGCCCGCGGACAACGCGCCTCCGTCCACGCCGTTGCCGCGGGCATCCTCTCATCATCCACAGGTGCGACATGCTGCAAGACACTGGGGCGGACCGGCCCGAAAGCACGACGACGTCTTCCCTCGTTGAGGATCAGCCCTGGCACCGCGCCGGATCCGATCTGGCGGCCTTCCTTCTTCGCACGCTGCTGTCCGCCGTCATCCGGCAGGGCACGCTCCAGGTCGTGCTGCCGCAGGGCGAACGGATAGAGGTCGGCCTCGGTGACCCCAGGGTCCGGGTGCGCATCCTTCAGCCCGCAACGGTCTGGCGAATTCTGCGCAACCCGGACCTCGGGCTGGGCGAGGCCTACATGGACGGCACGCTGGTGGTGGAGAATGGGGAGATCTACGATCTCATCACCCTGGCCATGCGGAACATCGGCCTCGGCGACGGAGCCGGCATCATGAAGGTGCACGCGGCGCTGCTCTATCTGACGCGGCGCATGGCACAGAACAACCCGCTGAAGAAATCCCGCCGGAACGTCGCCCACCACTACGATCTCTCGCACCGGCTCTACGACCTCTTCCTCGATCCGGCGCATCAATATTCCTGCGCGTATTTCACCAGCCCCGACGACACGCTGGAAGACGCGCAGCAGAACAAGATGCGCCATATCGCGGCGAAACTCCTGCTCTCTCCGGGACAGACGGTGCTCGACATCGGCTGCGGCTGGGGCGGCCTCGCCCAGCACCTTGCGACGACCGCGGGAGTCAGGGTCACCGGACTGACCCTGTCGGTCGAGCAATGCAACCACGCGGTGAAGTCGGCCGCGGCCGGGAAGCTTGAAGACCGCCTCGCATTCAAGCTTCAGGACTATCGCCAGGCGGAAGGTCGCTATGACCGCATCGTTTCGGTCGGCATGTTCGAGCATGTCGGCGTCGGCTACTACCGGCAGTTCTTCCGCAAGGTCGCGAGCCTGCTTGCGGACGACGGTGTCGCGCTGATCCATACGATCGGCTCGGTGCGCCCGCCGCGCGCGACAAGCCAGTGGATGAACAAATACATCTTCCCCGGAGCCTATGCGCCGTCGCTGTCGGAAATCGCCCCGGCGATCGAGCAGGCGGGCCTCTATACCACCGACATCGAGGTCCTGCGCCTGCATTACGCCCAGACGCTGCGCGCCTGGCGCACGCGCTTCATGGCCGCGCGGGCGCAGATTGCAGCGATCTACGATGAACGGTTCTGCCGGATGTGGGAATATTATCTGGCCTATTGCGAGGGCGCATTCCGCCATACCGGTCTGGTCGTCTTCCAGATCCAGATCAGCAGACGGGTCGGCACCGTGCCCCAGACCCGGAACTATATCGCCGCCTGGGAAGAGCATCACGCCTGACCCTCGGGTTCGCGCCGGTTCCGGCGCGCGGCCCCGCTTTCCCGCCCTGTCCGGTTCCTCTTGGCTGATCTCCGCCGCTTCCGCTCCGGTGCTGACACATCGACGGAACAGATCCGTCCTTTGGTCGTTTTCATGGGGACGGCGGAAAGGGGGGGATCAGATGGACAGGACCGACGGTTGCGACGAGGGTTCATTCAGTCAGAAAGTCGTGGAACTCATCCCCGCGCTCAGGGGTTACGCATGGTCGCTTCATCGCAACCGGGCTGACAGTGACGATCTTGTTCAGGAAACCCTGCTCAGGGCGCTTCTCTATGTGGACAGCTTTCAGCCCGGGACCAATCTGCGCGGCTGGCTGTTCACGATCATGCGCAATCGCTTCTACACCTCGCGGCAATCTGCAAAGCGCGAGATGGTGGGCATCGCGGACTGCATCTCGGAACTGCCGGTAACCGAGCCGTCGCAGGAGCTTCATATGGAAGTGCGCGAGGTCGGCCGCGCCTTTTCGGCGCTTCCTGCCCATTACCGCCAGACGCTTGCCTATGTCGTGCTGGGCGGCAACAGCTACGAAAAGGCGTCCAAACAGTTCAACTGCAATATCGGCACGGTGAAAAGCCGGGTGAACCGCGGCCGCGCCATGATGAAATCGGCGCTCGAGGCGCGCGAGTAACGCTTTGCGAAAGTGCCGCGGTGGGCCTATGCTGAATCGAGTGGCGCAGGGCGGTGCAGGCTGGCGGTTTTGCAGGATCAGGCATGACAGATGGGCGCAAACCGCGTGAAGATGCAGCGATCTCGGGTCGGGGTTCGACTCCGCTCGAGAAGGTCGAGGGTGAGGAGGTTCCTTCCCGGCTGCTGGAACTCGCGCTGAAACTCGAAGCCGCGCTGAAAGACCGCGTGGCGGCGCTGAAGAAGCGGCACTGATCGGAATATGGAGAACGCCGCCCTGCGGCGCCTTGCCGGGTGACCTGGGCAAGAGCCTGCGGCGGTCCCGGCTGAAGCTGGCCGCCTGAGCGGAGGGGATCACGCTCAGACGGCCAGGACCTTCCGCCGGGAGGGTATCGGGGAAGGTCCGGCCATCGACACGGGGAGACGCATTGCAGTCGCCCCGGTCTCGGCCTCGTCGCGGCAGGAAATCTGCTCGTGCCGGGGCCGGCGCGTTTCACCGCGCCGGCCGCCGGGGTTCAGGGCTTCTTGGCGCCGCCTTCCCGGTTCCTCGCAGCCTCCGATGCAGCGTCGCCCGCAGCCTGCCCGGTGGTCTGCCCCGTGGTGTGACCGCCGACCATTCCGGTGGCAGCGCCGCCCTTCTGGGCCCGGTTCTTCCGCCATTCGTCGAATTCGGTGTCGAACTGCTTTTGCTTCTCGTCGCTGAAGGCGGCAAAGTCGTCGTCGAACTGCTGCGTCTGGCGATCCCGCCACACCCGGAAGTTCTGTTCATGCCGGTGGCGGCCCGGTTCGGGCCGGTCGCCGTGCCGCTCGGCCAGAGCACGATTGTCATCTTCAACCCACCCCGACCCCGACCGGTAGCCCTGCGACCCGGGCCGGGACGGATCGGCCTCGCGCCAGTCGTGACCGGCTCCATACTGGCCGGCTCCATACTGGCCGGTTCCATACTGGCCGGCACGATTTCCGCCCGGGCCGCGCTCGCCGAAGCGGCGTTCGGCCGATTCATCGCGGAACCCCGGATAGGCGCCGGAGTAGGCGTCGTCTCCGGTCTGGCCACCGTGGCGGGAGCCGCCTGCATAGGTCTGGGCGCCGCCACGGGCCCGGCCCGGATCGCGCATGTCCTGGTTCCAGCCGGAACGGTGGAAATCGTCATCCTCGCGCCCGCGGTCCTCGCGTGCGAAGTCCCCGGCGTCGGACCACGCGCGGCCGGAGGTCCTGGCCTGGCTGCCGGAACGCTCCTCGCCCTGCCATCCGCGGTTCCTCATCCGATCGTCTCTCGATGCCCGGGCGTAGCGGTCATTCTGGTCGTCGTAGTCCTGATCTCTGTCGGCCATTTCATCTCTCCGGTTTGCCTTCCCGGCTGAACCCATCAGCGCCCTGCCGAGAACGGGGACACAACCCCGTCCCCCGGGAAATGTTCCGGTCGCAGGCCGGTCGGATCGTGGCCCCCAGCCCTGGCCGGACCGCCTTGCCGCGACCCGGGAACAAATGTTTCCCGAGCGGATTGTCTAAAGATCACCGGGAGGACCGAGACATGCGTCACCTCAATCAGCTTTCCCTGCCGCCCGATCCCCAACCCGATCGTCCGGTGGGGCCCGAACCACAACCCGACCCGCCGCCGCCCGGGCCCGATGTCGTGCCGCCGCCCGGGACCCCGCCCCGCCCCCTTCCCGAGCGGACGCCGGAGCATGATCCGCAGATACAGCCCCCGGCGGGAAGCTCCCCGGCGGGGAGCCCGCAGTGACGAACGGTCTGGAAACAGGAGGAAAAGATGCAGGATTCCGGCATTCCGCGCCAGGTTCAGGCCCGCCAGCCCGGGCTCGAGACAGACATGACGCCCGCGCCGGACTATGGCCCGCGCTTCGCAGGCTCTGGCCGGCTGAAAGGAAAGACCGCGCTCATCACTGGCGGCGACAGTGGCATCGGGCGGGCAACTGCCGTGCTCTTCGCGCGCGAGGGGGCAAACATCGCCTTTCACTACAGGGACGAGCACCAGGACGCCGCCGACACGATCGAAGCCATCAGACAGGAGGGCGCAGAGGTGATCGCGCTGCACGGCGACATCGGCGATCGCGATGAGGTGAAACGTCTCGTCAGGGAGACGGTGGGCGCCTTCGGGCGGATCGGCGTTCTGGTCAACAACGCCGGCGAGCAGCACACGCGCGACCACGTCGAGGACATATCCGAAGCGCAGTTGCAGCGCACCTTCGCGACGAATTTCTTCGCGCAGTTCCATCTGGTCCAGGAAGTCGTCGCGGACATGCGCGCTGGCGATGCGATCGTGAACGTCAGTTCGGTGACCGCGTTCAGGGGGCATGAGAAACTGGTCGACTATGCCTCGAGCAAGGGCGCGATCCTGGCCTTCACGCGGGCGCTCTCGACCCAGTTGGCCGAACGGGGCATCCGCGTCAACGCGGTGGCTCCGGGGCCGATCTGGACGCCGCTCATCCCGGCATCGTTCGATGCGGAGAAGGTCGCCAAGTTCGGCAGGCACACGCCGCTCGGCAGACCCGGCCAACCGAACGAGGTCGCCCCGGCGATCCTGTTCCTGGCTTGCGACGATTCCTCCTATGTGACCGGACAGACACTTCATCCCAACGGCGGCGAGCTGGTGGGCGGATGATCCCGCGAGACGTGGCGCTGAATCGAAAGGGGCGCCCCGACTGCTCAGGGCGCCCCCTCTCTTCGCACCGATCGCGGGGCGATCAAGGCGCGATGACCGTGCAGAGTTTCATCATGTTGTCCTGGGTCACGCCGTTTGCCGTCCCCTCGGATCCGCTGGGCGCCGAATTGTCGGTGGCCGTGCCGGAGGCTGATGCATCGGTGCCCTTCGCAAGATCGCAATCCGCGGTGACCATCGCCCGCTGTTCCTCGGTCATGCTCTGCCAGGCGTTGCGAATCTCGTCATCGCTGCGAAGCGTGCCCATCGTGTCGTCGGTGAAGAACTGGGTGCCGACCGTGCCGCCCCAGGTCTCGCCGAAATGCGGGGGATTGTCCCGATTGGTTTCTGCCGTGGTGGTTTGCGCCGCGGCCATGCTTCCCCCGAGTGCCAGTGCAGCGGCGGTGGTCAATGAAAGGAATTTCATTCGCGTCTCTCCTGTAACGAGGACACCTGCCCTTGAGGTGAACGCGGAAACAACCCCGGCGATGGCGGAATGTTCCTGCCCGCAGATGAGCTGCCGTCTTGGCCTGCGGCCCTTTCCCGCGTGACGCCGGGCGCGGGGATCGCAGCCGGCAGCCAGAAAAAGGCCCGGCAGAACCTGCCGGGCCTTTCGTGATCGCTTCCGGGAGGATCAGCGGTCCCGGTTTGCATCCTTGCCGCGACCCTGATCCATCTCGGGCTGCGAACGGCCGCCCTTCTGGTCCTGATCGCGCTGACCGCCCTGGCCTTGCTGCTGCTGGCCCTGGCCGGCTTTTTGGCCCTGGGTGTTCTTTTGACCGCCCTGACCCTGACCCTGGTCGCGCTTCTGTTCGTTCATCCTGGTTCTCCGTTTCCTGAGAAAGGTCCGACAGGATTGTCGCACCTGTTGCTTGCAACGGACGCCGGTCAGGGATCGTCCGGCGTCCGGTGCAATCGTGAGAGGGGCCCGCCCCTCCTACGCCCGATCAGCCACGGCGACCGCTGCTGCGCGAGCTTCCGCCGCGGTCGTTGTCGCGGTTTTCCCAGCCGCGGCGCGCCGCCTCGGCGTGGCCCTCACGGTCGCCGAACCAGCCGCCCTGGCCGTGATCGCCGTCGTCACGCCCGCCGCGCGACGAGGAGTAGCGGCGGTCGTCGTCGTCATAGCGCGACGACCCGGAGGAGCGGCCACCCTGGGAATAGCCGCGGTCGCTGTCGCGGCTTTCCCAGCCGCGGCGCGCCGCTTCGGCGTGGCCCTCGCGGTCGCCGAACCAGCCGCCCTGGCCATGATCGCCATCATCCCGTCCGCCGCGCGACGAGGAGTAGCGGCGGTCATCGTCATCATAGCGCGACGACCCGGAGGAGCGGCCACCCTGGGAATAGCGCCGGTCATCGTCGTCGTAGCTGCTGCGCGACGAACGGCCATTGCCGCCGCGCGACCCGCCGCGGTCATCGTCACTCACGAAACGGCCGCGCTCGTCACGGTCCGGGGTGTCTGAGTATCTTGGCATGTCATCCTCCTGATCTGCCATAGGTGGACGCTTTCGCAGTGACCGACCGTCATGGTCCGCCATGCAGGCAGCGATACGCCTTTCAAGGGCAGGCTCGGGAATGCCTTCCCCTCGTGCCTTCGCAAGAAGTCCGGTCTTCGGCGCTTCCTCGCGATTGATGAGATCCCGAATGAGAGTGACGGCGAGCCTGACCTGGCCGGGAAGCAGGGCATCGTCGGATCGTTCATCCAGGAGGAGGCCGATCAGGAGCCCCCGGTATTGCGCTTCCTCGAGCGGGGGAAGATTGGCGACGCCCATATCCGCAAGCGTCTCGACAAGCGCCAGATGCAGGGGAAAGTGGAGCGCGAACTGCTGCGACAGGGCGGCACGGCCAAGCTCGCTGTGGCTGCCGCTCTGTTCCACCTCGTCGACGGCGTCAACCAGACGGTCGATGCGCTGGCGGTAGAACCGGAAATCGTCACGGCCCTTCGGCCGGCGGGTCTTCGCGGCAGTCTTGCCGGCGCCGGGCTCCGGCTCGCCTGCGCCGGCCTTTGCCCTTCTCGATCTGGTGGCCGCGCGGGCCGGCTGCCCCGCCGATGCGTAGGCCGCCCGGGTCTCCCCCCCGGCGTCTTCGCCCGATTTGCCGGGCCGGCCCTTCGTGGCGTCCTGGTCCTTGTTGCCCGGCCCTGACGCTCCGCCCGGTTCGGGAGTGGTGCTTGGCATGAGGTCCTCTCCTTCATCTGGCCCATCAACCTGAGCGGTGGCGGGGATGTTCCAGCGGCGCGGGAGGTGAGCGTGGGACTGCCGTTGCGGTGGCGGGCCCGGAACGTTCGCGACCGCGACGCGTTGGAAGTGCGGGTAAGTGAGGAGTCCCGGGTGCGATGAAAACCGATCCGCGCCAGATGCAGGCGCCCGGCCTTCCCGGGCCGGGCCAGGTGAGCATGGCAAGGCCAGACGACTGGCAGCCGGACAGTCTTTGCGGATTGCGGGTTCTGATCGTGGAAGACGACTACTTCGTTGCAAGCGATCTGGCGCGCACCCTGACCTCTGCCGATGCGATTGTCGTGGGCCCCGCCGTGACGGTGGGCGAAGGCGCCAGCCTGCTCGACGAAGGCGGGATCGACTTCGCCGTTCTGGACATCTGCCTGCAGCAGGACGTGGTCTACCGCCTGGCCGATCGACTGGTCGCGGCGAAGGTGCCGTTCCTTTTCTACAGCGCCGATTTCTTCACCCTGCCCGACCGGTTCAAACACATCCGCCAGATCGGCAAGCACCAGGGATCGGGCGTGCTGTCGGCCTCTCTGGCCCTCGGCGCCGCGCGCGAGAAGGCGGGGCTGGGCCTGTCCGAGAGCGACCTGTTGCAGACCAACGAACAGATCCTGCGCGCCTTGCGGCAGATGGCAAGGCTGCTTGTCAGGGACAACGACGCCGCGGACGACCTGGTTGAGGCCACTTTGCGCCGCGCCATCGCCGAGGCGATCAGCATGGCCCCGGAGGACCGCCCGTCCTGGCTGGCCGATCTGATGGAGCGGGTGTGGATCGCGCAGCGGGGCTGAGCCGGCCGCAGCCTGTCCCGTGGCGGGCACCCGGGGAAACGGAATTCACGCAGGAAGACATGGTTTCTTCGGAACCGGCAGCGTTGTCGCGCGTTACGCGAGAGACCAGCCGGACCAGAGATGACCCATCCGCGCCGGAAACCCAGCTACCCTGCCTGTTTCTCGGGGCATTCTGCTCCGCAGGGGGTTCCTGTCGCAACGACCGCGCCTCGCCTCGGCCGGAGGCTGGCGCAACCGCGGCCCCCGTGACCGCGGCCCCCGTGACCGCGGCCCCAGTGACCGCGGCCCGATGATCGGCCGGAAACCGCCGTGCTGTGGCGCCTTGCTTGACTTGCCTGGGACCGGCACACAATTTCCGGCTGAACAGGACCTCGATCGCGCGCCCAGGTTGCACGACAGAAATTGCCGTGAAATGGCCTGTGCCTGATGGGATGACGCAATTCATGACGATAGATGATCTTTATCGGATTCTCCGCGCCGACCACGTTCAGGCGCAGGGGATCGTCGACACCGTCGAATATCCCCTCGTCGTTCTGGACGCCCAGCTTCGTGTCCAGGCCGCCAGCCGGTCCTTTTTCGAGACCTTCAGGGTCGACAGTTTCGACACCGTCGGCAAGCCGTTCTACGAGCTGGGCAATGGCCAGTGGGACATACCCGAACTGCGCCGCCTGCTGGGAGAGGTCATTCCGCGGTCGACGGCCGTGATCGACTACAGGGTCGATCACGACTTTCCCGGTCTGGGCCCGCGGACCATGCTGGTGACGGCACGGGTGTTGCAGACGCCGGGAAATGCAAGCAGTTCGCTTCTGCTGTCGCTGATAGATGCCACAAGGCGCATCCAGCGCGACATGGCCAGGGACATCCTGTCCGGCGAACTCCAGCACCGGATCAAGAACCTGATGGCGGTGACGCAGGCGATTGCCCGGCGGACCAGGGTCGAAGGGCGTTCTGCGGCGGAATACCGCGAGGACCTTCTCGGGCGGTTGCAGTCGCTGTCCGAGGCGCATGTGCTGACCTTCGGCGAGGCGGACGAGGCGCGGCTCAGCACCCTGGTGGACCGGATCCTGGCCCCCTACAGGGATCGGCACGCCATCGTGATCGAGCATGACGGCGATCCTCCCCTGGCATCCGACCGGCTGCTCACCCTCGGTCTGGTCCTGCACGAGCTGGCCACGAACGCCGCCAAATATGGCGCGCTTTCGGTTCCCGGAGGCCGGGTGCATCTCGGCTGGAAGGTGGATCGCGACACCCGGGTGCTGCGGCTGGACTGGAGTGAGGCCGGTGGTCCTCCCGTCGGGAAGCCATCCGCCCCGGGATACGGAACCGAATTGATCCAGTCGGCCGTGGCCTACTCTCTGGGAGGCCGGGCGGAGCAGAGGTTCACCGCCGGTGGTCTGGAGACAGAACTGACCTTTCCGCTTGCCCCCCTCCCGGAGCCAACGCCCTGAACCGGAGGCCGGCAATGGAAAAGAGCATTCTGATTGTCGAAGACGAGTTCCTCGTCGCGCTCGACCTCAAGGAGATGCTCGAGGCCGAGGGCTGGCGCGTGATCGGCCCGGCGGCCTCGGTGAAATCGGCGATCGAGCTTCTGGAGGGTGAGACGCCGACCGTGGCGCTGCTCGATGTCCAGCTCGGCAAGGAAATGTCGACCCGCGTGGCCGAGACATTGCAGCACCTCGAGATACCCTTCGTCTTCACCAGCGCCTATTCGAGCCCGCATCTGGCCGGGCATGGGGCGCTGGCGAAAAGCCCCCGCATGGAAAAGCCGATCGATGAGAAGCGGCTCCTTGCGCTGCTGGCGCGGCTGGCCGGGGCCTGACGCAGCGTCATCTTGTTGCAGGCGCGACCCGCCACACCGTGTTGCCGACATCGTCGGCGACAAGCAGCGCGCCGTCCCCGGCGATCCTGACGCCGACGGGTCGGCCGAGCGCCCGACCGCTCGTGTCGACGAAGCCGGTCAGGACGTCCCGCGGCGGGCCGTCGGGTTTTCCGCGGGAGAACGGGACGAAAATCACCTTGTAGCCCGAGCGCGGCACCCGGTTCCACGAGCCATGCTGGCCGACGAAGGCGCCGTTGCGATAGGCGTCGGGCAAGGCGCTGCCGGCGCTGAAGGTCAGGCCCAGCGAGCCGGTATGCGGACCGAGCGCATAGTCCGGCACGATCGCCCGCGCCACCAGATCGGGGCGCGGCGGCTGGGCGCGGGCGTCGACATGCTGGCCGAAATAGCTGTAGGGCCAGCCGTAGAACCCGCCGGCGCGCACCGAGGTCATGTAGTCCGGCACGAGGTCGCTGCCGATCTCGTCGCGTTCGTTCACCACGACCCACAGCGCCTTGCTGCCCGGCTGCCATGACAGGCCGTTGGCGTTGCGCAGGCCGGTCGCGAAGGCGGTGACGCGGTGGCTCCGCAGGTCGATCCGAAGCACCGCGGCACGATCCCGTTCCGCCGCCATGCCGTTTTCCCCGACATTGCTGTTCGAGCCGACCGTCGCGTAGAGGAATCTGCCGTCGGGGCTGGCGATCAGATCCTTGGTCCAGTGGTGGTTGATCGGCCCGGCGGGCAGGCGGGCGACGGTGGTGCCGGGAGACGAGGCATGAAGTGCGCCCGGCCGGTATCGGTAGGCCACGACGGCATCGGTGTTGGCGACATAGAGCCGGTCGCCGACCAGCGCCATGCCGAAGGGGGAATGCAGGCCGGTAAGGAAGGCAGACCGCGTCTCGGCCACGCCATCGCCATCGGCGTCCCGCAGAAGCGTGATGCGATCGGCACTTGGCACGCCTGCACCGGCGCGGGCCATCACCAGCCCCATGACGAAACCCTTGAGCCCCGACCCTGCATCGTGCCGGGCGGGCGCGTTGCTTTCGGCCACAAGGACATCGCCGTTGGGCAGGACATGCAGCCACCGGGGGTGATCGAGCCCGCTGGCGAAGGCGTTCACCCGAAGCCCCCGGGCCGCGGCAGGCGTCGCGCCTTCCGGCCAGCCCCTGGCGGGGGCGATGTGGACGGTGGGGATCAACTGGGGCTTCGGGGCGGGCAGGACGGGATCCGGCCCGTAGCCCTGCGAGACGTTGTAGCCGGCCTTCTCGCAGGACGCTGCTGACATCACAGCGACACCCAGTGCAACGACCTTAAACCATCCGCTTGCTGTGAGCATCGCAGCCCCCGCTCTGACGGTCATCGCGCCCCGCCCCCCTGGGGGGGCGGGACGCTGTCTGACCGGTCTGTCCGGTGTAACGGGACCCTAGTGATGGTGTTCGGGCAGGCTCTTGATCTGTTCCTTGGTCCACGAGGTCTGCGCGTGGACATCGCCGTTCGAGTCGCGCATGAAATCCAGTTGATCGGAGGAGAGCGCCACGGGTTTCGCCCCGATGCCGAGGAAGCCCCCCACATCGACGATGACTTGAACCGCGTGGCCGTTGCCGTGGACGTGCGACACGGTGCCGACCTTGCGATCCTCGATGTCGTAGATCGGCATGTCGAGAAGGGTGGCTTCGTTCAGTTCGGTTTCGGCGAGGCGGGTATGTCTGCTGTGGTCCATCTGCGCTCCTCCAGGTCAGGTTTGCGAAATCGGGTGTCTCTTCAACCCCGCCGGACGGGTTATGTTCCCGCCCGGATGCAGGCGTCGTCAGCCCTGGCCGAGCGTGAGGGTCACGCTGTGATCGCCGTCGGTCACCGGAATTTCCACGCCCTCGGGCAGGACCTGCAACGGATCGCCATCCACGGTGGCCCCGGTGACGGTCCTGCCGCTGCGGTGCGGGTTGAGGATGGTGATTTCGTAGCGCGCCCTGCCGAGCCGGACGGTCGCCGAAAGCCTTGGCCACGCGGCGGGGAAGCAGGGCGCGAGATGCAGACAGTCTCCGCGGCGGGTGAGGCCGAGAAGCCCCTCGATGCCGGCGCGATACATCCAGGCGGCGGAGCCGGTATACCATGTCCAGCCGCCCCGCCCCTCGTGGCGACCGGTGGAATAGACGTCCGCAGCGATCACGTAGGGCTCGACCTTGTAGCGCTCGGCCGCGGCCCGCGACGACGCGTGGTTGATCGGATTGAGCAACGCAAACAGATCGCCGGCGGCGTCGCCGTCGCCGAGCCTTGCCTGCGCCAGAACCGCCCACATTGCGGCGTGGCTGTACTGGCCGCCGTTTTCGCGCAGGCCGGGCGGATAGCCCTTGATATAGCCGGGATCGAGGGGGGTGCGGTCGAAAGGCGGCGTGAAGAGGAGGGCGAGCCCCGGATCGCGGCGGACCAGCCGTTTGGTGAAGGATGCCATCGCCGTCGTGGCGCGGTCACGCGGCGCTGCGCCGGACAGCACGGCCCAGGACTGGGCGATGCTGTCGATCTGGCATTCGGCGGAACCGGACGAGCCGAGGATCGTGCCGTCGTCGAACGTGCCGCGGCGATACCATTCGCCGTCCCAGCCGTGGGTCTCGATGGCGGCCCTCACCGACCGCGCATGCGCCCGCCAGCGCTCCGCCCGTTCCGGGTCGCGCCCGTCGGCGATCGGGGCCATGCGTTCCAGGGTCGCGATCAGCAGCCAGCCGAGCCAGACGCTGGTCCCCCTGCCGCCGTCGCCGACGCGGTTCATGCCGTCGTTCCAGTCGCCGGTGCCGATCAGCGGCATGCCGTTGTCGCCGGTCAAGAGGATCGCCTGGTCCAGCCCGAGGGCGCAATGTTCGAAAAGGCTTGCCGTGTCTTCGCTGACGGCGGGTTGGGCGAAGTCGTCATGCGCGCCGGGCAGAAGCGCCGGGCCATGAAGGAACGGCACCTGTTCGTCCAGCACGCCGCCGTCGCCGGAAACCGCGACATAATGGGCAACGGCATGGCCGAGCCAGACCCGGTCGTCCGAGATGCGGGTCCGCACCCCCTGCCCGGAGTGGGGCAGCCACCAGTGCTGAACGTCGCCTTCCGGGAACTGTCGGGCCGCCGCGCGCAAGAGGTGCTCGCGCGTCAGGTCGGGGCGGCCGAAGGCCAGGGCCATGCCGTCCTGAAGCTGATCGCGGAAGCCGTAGGCGCCGCTGGCCTGATAGAACCCGGCGCGCGCCCAGACCCGGCAGGCGAGCGTCTGGTAGAGCAGCCAGCCGTTCAGCAGGATGTCCATCGCCCGGTCCGGCGAGGCCACCTGCACCGCGGTCAACTGGTCGGTCCAGAACTGCTTCACCCGATCGAGTGTCAGCACGGGGTCTTCGCCGCGCATGCGCGTGACCAGGGCGCTTGCGGCACCGGGGCTTTCGGCCTCGCCCAGAAGGAACAGGATCTCGACCGTCTCGCCGGGGTTCAGCGCCACCTTCCGCCGCAGGGCGGCGCAGGGGTCAAGTCCGGCGCCGGTGCGGCCGGAGAGCGCGGCATCGCCCGGACCGGCGGGCGCGGCGAGGGTTCCGCCGATGCCGAGGAATTCCGCCCGGTCGGCCGTCAGGCTGTCGGTCTGCCCGCCCAGGTCGGCAAATGCGACGCGGCCGGGAAAGGCCGTGGTGAAGCTGTTCCTCGCCAGAAGCGCCCCGGTGGCGGGGTCCTTCCAGGTCACGACATGCGGCGCCGATGTGCTTCGCGCGCTGCCCAGCGACCATTCCGCATAGGCGGTGACATTCAGCCGGCGCCGGGTCGCGCCGGTGTTGCGCAAGGTCAGGCGCGTCACCTTGACGGCGCCTTCCAGCGGCACGAACTGCGTCATCTCGGACGCGATGTCGTTGGCGGCATGGAGAAAGGTCGAATAGCCGAAACCGTGGCGCGCGACATAGGTCCCCTGCCCCCGGATCGGCAGCGCTGTCGGGGTCCAGAGCGCATCGGATGATGGATCATGCAGATAGATCGCCTCGCCCGGCGGATCGCAGACCTGATCGTTCGACCAGGGCGTGAGCTGGTTCTCGCGGCTGTTTTCCGACCAGACAAAGCCGCTGCCCTCGGCCGAGACCTGAAAGCCGAAACGCGGATTGGCGACGACGTTGATCCACGGCGCGGGCGTGGTCTGGCCCTTGCTCAGCACGGTGACATATTCCCGGCCCCGCTCGGCGAAGCCGCCGAAGCCGTTGAAGAACTCTAGATCGGGAACCGGCGGGTCGGCGGCCGTCGCCGGCCGCCGGCGGGGTGGCGCGGGGGCGGAGACAGCCGCGGGGCGAAGGGCGCGCAACTGGGTCCCGATCTCGCCCCGGCTGGCGAGAAGGATGACGCGGGCAACGGCAAGGAGATGATCCCTGGCCTCGCGGCTGATCAGGTCGGAGCGCAGGGTATGGATCGACCCGCGCGCGGGAGAATGGACATGGTCCGCGCCGGGGCGCGAGCGTGCCGCCCGGACCGCACTTTCGATGGCATTCTGAAGGTCCTGCACATAGGAGGACGAGCGGTCGTTGAGGATGACCAGATCCACGGCAAGCCCGCGCATGCCCCAGTATTCGTGGGCGCTGAGGGCCTGATGCAGGGTGCCGATGTCGTCGACATCCTCGATCTGCAACGCCACGATCGGCAGATCGCCCGAAATGCCCCAGGGCCAGAGCGTCGACTGCGGGCCGGCGCCGGCGGCGATCTGCGCCGCAGAGGCGCGCAGCCGCGGATCGTTGCGCAGGATCATGCCGGCGAGCCTCTGAAACTCCGCTGCCTCGGCATGGGTGATTTCCAGATGGCGCAACTGCACCTGCATCTGCGTCCAGGCCAGCGTCGCCGCGCGGGCGAAGGCCGAGGGGTCGCGGTGACGATCGACCAGATCGAGAAGCGCTTCGGGCGAGGTCGCGATCATCGTCCAGAAGGTGATGCGCGTGGTGCCGCCGGGCGGGACGCTGACGCGCCTGCGGATCGCGAATACCGGATCGAGAACCGTGCCGACCGTGCCGGACAAGGGCGCCCCGGCCATCGCGGCATCGCCGATGGTCCGGCCCCGGCCGATGAACCGGGCGCGATCGGTCTCGATCTGGATCGGAGCGGTTTCCTCGCCCTCGACGACGGCGATGTGGGCGGCCCATACCTCGGGTTCCTCGGGCGACCGTCGGCGCCGGGTGGCGATGATCACGCCAAGCTCCGGCAGGTAGTCGGTCACCACGAACAGTTTCGAGAACGCCGGGTGGGCGATATCCGCGGCGAGCGGTGCGAGCACGAGTTCGGCATAGGAGGTGACGTCGATCTCTCGCGCGCGGCGGCCGGTGTTGGTCAGGGTGACGCGGCGCGCCTCGGCATCGTCCTCGGCCGAGACGACCACCTCGGTGGTTGTCGTCAACCGCGCGTTCTGATGGGTGAAAGCCGCGTGATGCTCATTGAACGCCGCCCGGTGCAATTCGCGCCCGGCGCCAGTCGGCTGAACCGCCGCCGACCATGCCACGTCGCCGGAGGTGTCGCGCATGAAGATGAAGGATCCGAAGGTGGCCTGGGTGGGTTCGCCCCGCCAGCGTGTCACGGCGATGTCGCGCCAGCGGCTGTAGCCTTCGCCCGTCGGCGTCAGCATCACGCCGTAGTTGCCGTTCGAGAGGATATGCCCGGTCGG
>JAUQYB010000013.1 GCA_030837825.1 Albidovulum sp. | reverse complement strand
CGCCGAACTGGTCGACGGCGTGACGAAGCTCACCAACCTCCAGCTTTCCGCGACCGGCAACAAGCAGTCGGAAAACTTCCGCAAGCTCTTCATGGCGATGTCGAAGGATCTGCGGGTGATCCTCGTCAAGCTTGCCGACCGACTGCACAACATGCGCACGATCAAGTCGCTGCCGCAGGAAAAGCAGGTCCGCAAGGCGCGCGAGACGATGGACATCTTCGCCCCCCTCGCCGGCCGCATGGGCATGCAGTGGATGCGCGAGGAGCTTGAAGACCTCGCCTTCAAGGTGCTGAACCCCGAGGCCCGCGCCTCGATCATCCGGCGCTTCATCCTGCTTCAGAAGGAAACCGGCGAGGTGATCCCCAAGATCACCGCCGACATCCGCACCGAACTGGAGAAGGAGGGGATCGAGGCCGACGTCTTCGGCCGCGCCAAGAAACCCTACTCCATCTGGCGCAAGATGCAGGAAAAGCAGCTTGCCTTCTCGCGCCTCTCCGACATCTACGGCTTCCGCGTGGTCTGCCGGAGCGAGAGTGACTGCTACCGCATCCTCGGCGCGATCCACCGCCGCTGGCGTGCGGTGCCGGGGCGGTTCAAGGACTACATCAGCCAGCCGAAGTCGAACGGCTACCGTTCGATCCACACCACCGTCTCGGGCCGCGACGGCAAGCGGGTCGAGGTGCAGATCAGGACGCGCCAGATGCACGAGGTGGCCGAGGCGGGGGTGGCCGCGCACTGGTCCTACCGCGATGGCGAGCGCGCCCAGAACCCCTTCGCCGTCGACCCCGCGCGCTGGATCGCGACGCTGACCGAAAGGCTCGACACCGGTGAGGACCAGGACGACTTTCTCGAGAACGTCAAGCTCGAGATGTATTCCGACCAGGTCTTCTGCTTCACGCCGAAAGGCGATGTGGTGCAGCTTCCGAAGGGCGCGACGCCCTTGGACTTCGCCTATGCGATCCACACCCGGATCGGCAACTCCACCGTCGGCGCAAAGGTGGACGGCATCCGCGTGCCGCTCTGGACCCGGCTGAAGAATGGCCAGTCGGTCGAGATCATCACCGCCACCGGCCAGCGCCCGCAGGTGACATGGATCGACATCGTGGTGACCGGCCGGGCCAAGGCCGCGATCCGGCGGTCCTTGCGCGAGGAGGACCGCGAGCGGTTCATCAAGCTCGGGCAGGAGCTGGCCCGCGTGGCGTTCGAGCACATCGGCCGCAAGGCCACCGACAAGGCGCTGAGGACCGCCGCCAAGACCCTCGGCCTGTCGGACGAGAAGGAGGTGCTGGCGCGCCTCGGCTCGGCCGAACTCGCCGCGCGCGAGGTGATCGAGGCGATCTACCCCGAACTTGCGACGCAGGCCTCGGTCGAGGAGGTCGATGCCCACCGCGCCGTCGTGGGCCTGACCGCCGACCAGTCCTTCCGGCGCGCCAACTGCTGCCAGCCGGTGCCCGGCGAGCGCATCGTCGGCATCACCTACCGCGGCCAGGGCGTGGTGGTGCACGCGATCGACTGCCCCGCCCTCGCCGAATTCGAGGATCAGCCCGGCCGCTGGGTCGATCTTCAGTGGCACTCCGGCCGCCACGCGCCGGTCTACACCGTCAGCCTCAACCTGACGATCGCCAACGACGCCGGCGTGCTTGGCCGGATCTGCACCTTGATCGGCGAACAGAAGGCCAATATCTCCGATCTGACTTTCGTGGACCGGAAGCCGGATTTTTACCGTCTCATCGTTGAAGTCGATCTGAGGGATGCCGAGCATCTCCACATGGTGCTGACCGCGCTCGACGCGGAAAGCGACGTGGCGCAGGTCGAACGCTACCGCGACCTGAGCCGGAAGCCCTGACGGGGGCAGGAGGAACGGAGCCTTGGTCTTCAGGCGGCGCACCCCGCGGACCTATCTGCAAACGCTGACCGAGGCGGTCTGGCCCCGCGGCGGCTGGCCGCGCGCCTTCCGCTACGTCCGGCACCGCATCCGCCGCCTGCCCGACAATCCACGCCGCATCGCCCGCGGTGTCGCGGCGGGCGTCTTTTCCAGCTTCACGCCGCTCTTCGGCCTGCACTTCATCTCGGCCGTGATCGCCGCCTGGGTCGTGCGCGGCAACGTGCTGGCGTCGCTTCTCGGCACGCTCGTCGGCAACCCGATCACATTTCCGATCATCGCCGTGGTCTCGATGAAGCTCGGCCACTGGATGCTGGGGACGACCTTCGACGAAAGCCAGCACGCGACGATCGTGGGCAAGTTCATGGGCGCCGAAGAGGATCTCAGGCACAACTTCGTCGCACTTTTCACCGACGACACCGCCCGCTGGGCCAATCTCTACAACTTCTGGAACGAGATATTCCTGCCCTATCTGGTCGGCGGCCTCCTTCCCGGCATCGCCGCCGGCGCGGCCGCCTACTTCCTGTCGGAGCCGATCATCGCGGCCTATCAGAAGCACCGCCGCAAACGGTTGAAGGACCGCTTCGAGAAGCTGAGGGCACGGCTTCACGCCCGCGCCGAGCCGGGGGGTGAAACCGGTTCGGCGGGCAAAGGGCAGGCGGGCAAACCGTAGCGGGCAACTTGTGACGGGCACGATTTGCCCCGTTCACAGTCGCACGCCGTGCCGCTAGGCTCCGCCCCGACCGGAACGGAGGCTAGAAGGTGACCCATCTCAGGCTCGGCGTGAACATCGACCATGTGGCGACCGTGCGCAACGCCCGCGGCTCGGCCTACCCCGATCCGGTCAGGGCGGCGAAACTGGCCGAAGAGGCCGGCGCCGACGGCATCACCGCGCATCTGCGCGAAGACCGCCGCCACATCGTCGATGCCGACATCGACCGGCTGATGGCGGCGCTGACGAAGCCCCTGAACTTCGAGATGGCGGCGACGGCAGAGATGCAGGCGATCGCGCTGCGCCACCGGCCCCATGCCGTCTGCATCGTTCCCGAAAAGCGCGAGGAGCGGACGACCGAGGGCGGGCTCGACGTCGCCGCAGACCTCGGCCGGCTGACCGATTTCATCGCGCCCCTGCGCGAGGCGGGTTGCCGGGTCTCCATGTTCATCGGCCACGACCCGCGCCAGATCGAGGCCTCAGCGCGGATCGGCGCCGCGGTGGTGGAACTGCATACCGGACAGTATTGCGACCTGCATGCCGAGGGCCGTTTTGCCGAACGCGACGCCGAACTCGCTGCGCTGGCCGAAGGCGCGCGGCTTGCGCATTCGCTTGGGCTCGAGGTCCACGCCGGCCACGGCCTGACCTACGACACCGTCGCCCCCGTCGCGGCCTTTCCCGAGGTGAGGGAGCTCAACATCGGTCACTTCCTCATCGGCGAGGCGATCTTCGTCGGGCTCAAGGAGGCGATCACCGGGATGCGCGCGCGGATGGATGCGGCGCGGGCATGATCCTCGGCATCGGCACCGACCTTTGCAACATCGAGCGGATCGAGGCGACGCTCGCCCGCTTCGGCGACCGGTTCCGCAACCGCGTCTTCACCGAGGTGGAACAGCGCAAGGCCGAACGCCGCCGCGACACCGCCGGCACCTACGCCAAGCGCTGGGCGGCGAAGGAGGCCTGTTCCAAGGCGCTCGGCACCGGGCTGCGCATGGGGATCGCATGGAAGGACATGGGCGTCTCAAACCTGCCCACGGGCCAGCCGGTGATGCACTTGTCCGGCTGGGCCGCCGAACGGCTGGCGGCGATGACGCCGCCGGGCCACGACGCCACCGTCCATGTCACGCTGACCGACGACCACCCCTGGGCGCAGGCCTTCGTGGTGATCGAGGCGCGCCCCGCCGCGGAGGCAGCCGAAACTTGACTCGGCCCGGCCGGGGCCGCATGTAGCGCGGGCAAGACAGGCAGGACAGGGCAGGGCGCATCGTGGCGGCAAAGCAGGATGGTTTCGTCGAGACCGTGAAGACGATCGTCTACGCGCTTCTCATCGCGGGGGTGTTCCGCACGCTCTTCTACCAGCCCTTCTGGATTCCGTCCGGGTCGATGAAGGACACGCTGCTGATCGGCGACTTCCTCTTCGTCAACAAGATGGCCTACGGCTATTCCAAATATTCCTGCCCCTTCGCGCTCTGCCCGATCACCGGCCGGATCTTCGCCACCGACCCCGAGCGCGGCGATGTCGTAGTCTTCCGCCACCCCGGCACGGGGGCCGATTTCATCAAGCGGCTGATCGGCCTGCCGGGCGACAGCGTGCAGATGAAGGACGGCCAGCTCTGGCTCAACGGCCAGCCCGTCCCGCAGGAAGACGGCGGCATCTTCGAGGAGATCAAGGCGCCGCAGGGCTCGCAGGGCAACATGCCGCGCTGCGCCAACGATCCCGTCGGCATCGGCGGCACCTGCCTCAAGGAACGCTTCGTCGAGACCCTGCCCAACGGGGTGCGCCACGATGTCCTGAACATCGCCAGCGTGCCGGCCGACAACACGCCGATCTACACGGTCCCGGCGGGGCACTACTTCTTCATGGGCGACAACCGCGACAACAGCCAGGACAGCCGCTTCGCCGTCGCCTCGGGCGGCGTCGGCATGCTGCCGGCCGAATACCTGATCGGCCGGGCCGACCGGATCATGTTCTCCTCCGCCGGCCGCTCGCTCTTCTTCTTCTGGACCTGGCGCGGCGACCGCTTCTTCAAGGCGGTGGAGTGAGGCTCGCCGCCGACCTCCGGGCCTTCGCGGCCCGCATCGGCCACGACTTCCGCCGGCCCGAGCTTCTTGCGCGCGCGGTCACCCATTCCTCGCTCGCCACGCCGGTGCGACCCGACAACCAGCGGCTGGAGTTCCTCGGCGACCGGGTGCTGGGCCTCGTCATGGCCGAGGCGCTGCTGGCCGCCGACAAGGGCGCCAGCGAGGGCCAGCTCGCCCCCCGGTTCAACGCTCTCGTCCGCAAGGAAACCTGCGCCGCGGTGGCGCGCGACCTCGGCCTCGGCGAGGTCCTGAAGCTCGGCCGGTCCGAGATGATGTCGGGCGGGCGGCGCAAGGAGGCGCTTCTCGCCGACGCGATGGAGGCGGTGATCGCCGCGGTCTATCTCGATGCGGGCTTCGAGGCGGCGCGGGCGGTGGTCCTCGCGCTCTGGGGCGGGCGCGTCGGCAGCGTCGAAGCCGACGCCCGCGATGCCAAGACCGCGCTTCAGGAATGGGCCCAGGGCCGCGGCCTGCCGCCCCCGGCCTACACCGAAATGGGGCGCGAGGGACCCGATCACCAGCCGCTCTTCACCGTCGAGGTGCGGCTTTCGTCGGGCGAGGCCGAGGTGGCGCAGGCCGGCGCGAAACGCCAGGCCGAGCAGGCGGCGGCACGGGCGCTTCTGGCGCGGATGGAGGCGGGGAATGGCTGAGACGACGCAGGGAACCGGGACACGCGCGGGCTTCGTCGCCCTGATCGGAGAGCCGAATGCGGGGAAGTCGACGCTTCTCAACCGCATGGTCGGCGCCAAGGTCTCGATCGTCACCCACAAGGTGCAGACCACCCGCGCCCGCATCCGCGGCATCGCGATGGAGGGCAGGGCGCAGATCGTCTTCGTCGACACGCCCGGCCTCTTCCGCCCGCGCCGCCGGCTCGACCGGGCGATGGTCGCCGCCGCCTGGGGCGGCGCGGCGGACGCCGATATCGTCGTCCTTCTCATCGAGGCGCACCGTGGCCTGACCGAGGGGGTGCGGGCGATCCTCGAGGCGCTCGGCGGCAAGCTGCCCGAAAAGACCCGCGTGGCGCTTGCCATCAACAAGATCGACCGGGTGAAGGCCGAGGCGCTGCTGGCGCTGGCGCAGGAGATGAACGCCGCCCATCCCTTCGAGAAGACCTTCATGATCTCGGCCGAACGCGGCCACGGGGTGGAGGACCTGAAGCGCTGGCTTGCGGCGGAACTGCCCGAAGGCCCCTGGTTCTACCCCGAGGACCAGATCGCCGACCTGCCGCTCAGGATGATCGCCGCCGAGATCACTCGGGAGAAGCTGACGCTCAGGCTGCACGAGGAACTGCCCTACCAGCTCACGGTGGAGAGCGAGCACTGGCAGGAGCGCGACGACGGCTCGGCCCGGATCGACCAGGTGATCTATGTCATGCGCGACGGCCACAAGGGCATCGTGCTGGGCAAGGGCGGCGAGACGATCAAGGCGGTGGGCCGCGAGGCGCGGGCGGAGATCGCGGACTTCCTCGGCCGGCCGGTGCACCTCTTCCTGCAGGTCAAGGTCCGCGAGAACTGGCAGGAGGAGCGCGAGCGCTACTCCGGGATGGGGCTCGAGTTCAGGGATGGCGACTGAGGCGCGCGCCGGCCCGGCCGCTGCGCGGGCGGCACATGGGGGAGCCTCCGGCGGGGGTATTTGCCGCAACGAAGAAGGAGCGGGCGCATGAGCGCGCGGCTCGCCGCCGATTTCTGGGTGCGCGCCTACCTCGCCCGGCTTCAGGCCGCGCATGTGCCGGCCTATGTCGTGGCCAGGGGCGACCCGACGGCGGGCGCGGTGCTGGTGAAGCTCGCCACGCTCGACGGCCGGGCGCGGCTGTTCCAGCGCGGTTTCGACCTGGCATCGGGGACGCGCGCCTGGGTGGTTCTGGCCGAAGGCGCCGAGGCCGAGGTCGATGCGGCCGCGGCACGCCAGCGGCGGATGGACCCCGACCTCTGGGTGATCGAGATCGAGAGCCGCGAGGGCCGGACGCTTCTGGACGAGGAGGGGCTTGCGGACTGACCGCGCCGGGTGCTGGGCGCCGGACGGGGCGAGGGGGCGGTCGTCCGGTGGACATCCGGCGGGCCCTCGCCGATAGTCGGAGCGGAGGCGGGCATGGACTGGCGGGACGAAGGCTTCCTTCTGGAGGTCAGGCGGCATGGCGAAAGCGCCGCGATCATCGAGGTCTTCACAGCCGCGCACGGCCGCCATGCCGGCGTGGTTCCGGGCGGCGCCTCGCGCCGGCTGGCCCCGTTCCTCCAGCCCGGCGCCCAGCTCGACCTTGGCTGGCGGGCGCGGCTCGAGGATCACATCGGCACCTTCACCGTCGAACCCCTGCGCTCGCGCGCGGAGCTTCTGGGCGAGCGCCGCGCGCTTGCCGCTCTGAATGCGATCCGTGCGCTGCTCCACCTGACCCTGCCCGAGCGCGAGCCGCATCCGGGTCTTTATGCCGCGACGATCGGGCTTCTGGACCGCCTCGGCGGCGGGCCCGACTGGCCGCCGGACTATGTCCGCTGGGAACTGACGCTGCTGGAGGAGCTCGGCTACGGGCTGGACCTGTCGTCCTGCGCCGGCACCGGCGCGCGCGACGACCTTGCCTATGTCAGTCCGAAATCGGGCCGCGCCGTCGCCCGCGGCGCGGCGGGCGACTGGGTCGACCGGCTCCTGCCCCTGCCGGCCTGTCTCATGGGCCAGGGCCCGGCAAGCGCGGACGACATCGCCGCAGCGCTGAGGACCACCGGGCATTTCCTCGAGCACCGGCTCATCCCCGACCTCGGCCATCGCCCGCTGCCCGAGGCGCGGCGCCGTCTTGCGGCGCTCATCTCGCGCGGGGACTGAGCCCGGAGCGACACCCGGGGTCGGAAATGTCTCAGACGGTCTCTGCCCGTCCGGGCCATTCCTCGGGGTGGAGGCGCGATGATCAGCCGCTACATCCCCGAATTCCTGCGCCACGCGCCGACCCCCGGCGTGACCGGCTTTGCCGTGCTGGCGGGGATCGAGGCCTCGCTCCGGGGGATGCTCGTCTCGGTCTGGCCGCTGGTGATATATCACGCGCTCGGGCAGGATGCGGCCCGCGTCAGCGTGCTCTATTTCCTCGCCGGGATCGCGTCGCTGTCGTGGGGGCTGATGGTCCCCTGGCTCAACCGGCATGTCCCGCGCCGCTGGGTCTATACCTTGGGCGCTTGCCTCTATGTCGTGGGCGCGGCGCTGGCCATTCGCGGCGGCGGTTTTGCCACGCCGGCCGCGCTGATCCTGATGAACTTCGCCACCGTCACCGTGTTCATCTGCACCAACGCCTATGTGATGGACTTCATCGCCCGCCAGGAGCTTGGCCGGGTCGAGACGCAGAAGCTGCTCTACAGCGCGCTCTCGTGGACCGTGGGGCCGATGACCGGGGTGTTCCTGTGGAAATGGTGGCCGCCGCTGCCCTTCCTCCTGGCGACGGGCTTTGCCGCAGCACTTCTGGCGACGTTCTGGTATCTCAGGCTCGGCAACGGCAAGCTGATCACCCGCGCCCGCGCGCCCGCGCCCAATCCGCTCGCCTATCTCGGCCGGTTCTTCCGCCAGCCGCGGCTGATCGCCGGATGGCTCTTCGCCGTGATCCGCTCCTCGGGCTGGTGGGTCTATGTCGTCTACCTGCCGATGTTCTGCATCGAGGCGGGCCTCGGCGACCGGGTGGGCAGCATCGCCTATTCCGCCTCGAACGCCTTCCTGCTGCTCGCGCCCTTCATCATGCGCTGGATGCGGGGGCGGGGCCTGCGCCGCGCCGTCCGCACCGCCTTCGGCTGGGCTGCGCTTTGCTTCGCGGCGGCGGGCCTCGGTCTTTTCTGGCCGCCGGTGGCGGTCATTGCCCTGCTTCTGGGGTCGGGCTTCCTGGTGATGCTCGACACCTTCGGGGGCCTGCCCTTCCTGATGGCGGTCAAGCCCGCCGAGCGGACCGAGATGGCCGCCGTCTATTCGAGCTTCCGCGACGTCTCGGGCATCGTCACGCCCGGCGTCGCCTGGGCGATCCTGCTTGTCGCGCCGGTGGCGGGGGTCTTCGTGGCCTGCGCCGCGGGGCTTGGAATCATGGCGGCCGTCGCAAGCCGGCTTCACCCCCGGCTCGGCACCCGGCGCGACGCGGCCGAGGCGCAGGCGATCAATTCGTGACGCCCGCCGCAGGCTCGGCCATGTCGACGGATTTCGGGCTGAACTCCAGGGGGGAGGCCATCGCCTGGAGGAAATCGACCACGGCGCCGATCTCCTCGGGGTCGTCGATGCCCGGATCGGGCATCAGCGTCCCGGGGGCAAGCGCCGTCGGGTCCTGCAGGAACGCCGCCAGCCGGTCCGGCGTCCAGGTCGTTTCCTGTGCCCGCATCCAGTCGGAATAGTTCGCATAGCGCGTCCCGCCGATCGGGGCGCCGGCCACCGCCGCGAGGCTCGGCGCGAAGGTGTTCACGTCGGGGTCGAGCGAATGGCACTTGAGGCAGGTGTTGATGTTCGCCTCCAGACGGTCGCGCACATGCGCGCTGAGGTCGTCCTGCTGGAGATAGGCCGTCAGGAACGCCTCGGCCTGGCCGTTCGGTTGCTCGGTCAGGAAGACAAGCTCGTTGTCGTCGGTGAAAAGCACGAGCCGGTCGTCGTCAAGCTGCCGCGCGGCGCGGATGCGTTCGCCGATGGCGATGCGCTCGGCGAACATCACCCGGCGGTCGACGATGCGGAAGCGGTAGAGCGACTGGTCCTTGAGCGTGCCCATCAGGATGTCGCCATCCCAGGCGCTGTTGAAGCCCTGCAGGAGTTCCAGGCTGGAGATGGCGACCGAGGGCAGGAAGGCATAGATCGGGGGCTCGAACCTGTCGTGGCGCCCGTAGGAAAGGACATTCGGGATCGGCAGCTTGTTGTAGAGCGTCCCGAGGCTTTCCTTCGGCCAGCCGTAGTCCTTGCCGTCCTCGATCAGGTTCAGCTCGTCCCCGCCCCTCAGCCCGTGTTCGACGGTCCAGAGCTGCCCTTCCGCGTCGAAGGCGATCCCCTGCATGTTGCGCAGCCCCTGCGCGACCTGGCGGTGCCCGCCGGTGGCAAGGTCGATCTCGATCACCTTGCCGTAGTCGTAGGCGGGGTCCTGGGCGATGGCGGGCATTTCGGAAAAGACGCCGTCGATGTGGAAGTCTCCGCTGCCGAGATAAAGCCGGCCGTTGCCGTCATGGGCCATCCGGGCGCCGCCGATCTGCACCTCGATGGCGCTCTGGACCTTCTTGAGCGGCAGGCAGGGCTCGGTGACATAGAGGGTGCGCCAGTCCTCGGCCGTCGCGGTGAAGCGCGCCAGGTCCGCTGCCGTCGAGGGGATGTCGAGCACCGAGACGATGGTGTGGAAGCAGCGCCGGTCGGGCTCGAACTTCACGAAGGAGAGGGCGAGATGCTTGGCTCCCCCGAAATCGTAGGCGAGGAGGTCGAAGTAGCGGTAGGCCCAGAGTTCGAAGTGATAGGCGCTGTTGGCAGGGTCTTCGGCGAAGGCGCGGTAGGCGTCGAAGCCGTAGTCCGGCACGCCGATCGCCAGGGGCCTTACGTCCCTGGCTGACGAGGCGAGGTAGAGCTTGCCGTCGATCGTGCTGAGAACCGCGTGGTTGTCGACCACCGTCAGCCCGCCGCCGCGGCCGTAGCGGGTGATCGGCACCTGCACTGAGTCGCGCTTGAAGGCCAGGAAGATGCTTTCCACGTCGGGCTCCCTGACCGCCGGCGGCGGCGGCGCCGGCACGACGCGCCGGATCGCGCGCTGCACGATCTTCACCGGGTGCGCGACGAATTCGGTCGCGACTCCCGCGCCGAAACCCGCGAGCAGGAGGCCAAAGACTCCCACGATGGCCGCAAATCCCTTGCGGCCGGACAACCGTCCAAACATACCGATTCCCGCCCCCAGTTCGAGCGATACCCCCCAGCCCTATTGGGCAGATCGCTCGCCGCCTGTCAAAGCCTTGCTTGGCGACAATCTGTCAACCGGCCGGAACCGCCCCCGTGACCGGCTCCGGTGCCGCCCTTCCGGCCGCATGGGCGGTTCAGGCCGCCCCGTCCAGAAGCCGCCGCGCGATCACCTGCGCCTGGATTTCAGCCGCGCCTTCGAAGATGTTGAGGATGCGCGCGTCGCAGAGAATCCGGCTGATCCGGTATTCGAGCGCAAAGCCGTTGCCGCCGTGGATCTGCAGCGCGTTGTCGGCCGCCGCCCAGGCGACGCGGGCGCCCAGAAGCTTGGCCATCCCGGCCTCGAGGTCGCAGCGGTGGCCGTGATCCTTCTGCCAGGCCGAATGATAGGTGAGCTGCCGGGCGATCATGATCTCCACCGCCATCATCGCGAGCTTGCCGGAAACGCGGGGAAACTCGATCAGGCTCTTGCCGAACTGCTTGCGGTCCTCGGCATACTGCATCCCGGTCTCCAGCGCGGCCTGCGCCACGCCGATGGCGCGGGCGGCGGTCTGGATGCGGGCCGATTCAAAGGTCTGCATGAGTTGCTTGAAGCCCTGGCCCGGAACGCCGCCCAGAAGGTTGTCGCCCTTCACCCTGAAGGCATCGAAGCCAAGCTCGTATTCCTTCATGCCACGGTAGCCGAGCACCTCAATCTCGCCGCCGGTCATGCCGGGGGTGGGGAAGGGGTTTTCATCCGTGCCGGGGGTCTTTTCGGCCAGGAACATCGACAGGCCGCGCCAGTCGGTGGTGTCGGGGTCGGTCCGCGCCAGAAGCGTCATCACATGGGTCCGCGCGGCATGGGTGATCCAGGTCTTGTTGCCGGTCACCTCCCAGTCCTCGCCCGCCTTCACCGCGCGGGTGCGGAGCGAGCCGAGATCGGATCCGGTGTTGGGCTCGGTGAAGACGGCGGTGGGCAGGATTTCCCCGCTGGCCAGCTTCGGCAGCCACTCTGCCTTCTGTTCCGCCGTGCCGCCGCACAGGATCAGCTCCGCCGCAATCTCGCTGCGGGTGCCGAGCGAGCCGACGCCGATGTAGCCGCGCGACAGTTCCTCGCTAACCACGACCATCGACGCCTTGGAAAGGCCGAGCCCGCCGAACTCCTCCGGGATCGTCAGGCCGAAGACGCCAAGCCCGGCCAGATCGCGGATGACTTCCATCGGGATCAGCTCGTCCTTCAGGTGCCAGTCGTGGGCGTGGGGCACCACGCGCTCCTCGGCATAGCGGCGGAACTGGTCGCGGATCATCTCCAGATCGGCGTCGAGTCCGGTCGCGCCGAAGGTCGCCCGCCCGTGGGTGTCGCGCATCAGCGCCACCAGCCGGGTCCGTGCGGCCGGGGTGTTGCCCCGGGCGATCAGCGTCGCCGCCGCACCCTCAGGAACCCAGGCCAGACCGAGGTCGGCGAGCCGCGCCGTCTCGCCCTGGCTCATCGGAATGCCGCCGGCGATCTGGGCCAGATACTCGCCGAAGCCGATCTGAAGGACCAGTTGCTCCATCTCAGCAAATGTCCCCGCCGCGTCGAGCCGCCCCGCCCAGGCGCGAAGCTGGCGCAGGGATTCGACGTAGGTTGCCAGCCAGGACAGGGCGTGGGCCTCGAACTGCCGCGCCTCGAGTGCCGCGCCCGACAGCCTGCCGCCCGCATCCACCGCCGCCCTCAGCCCCGCCCGTGCCGCCTCCAGCAGCGCCTCCACCGCCGGCAGCGCCGCCGCGGTCAGCGACAGAAGGTTGGGAAGGGTCGCAGTCGTCGGCATCTCGGCCCCATCGTGCGCCATGAATCGGCTCCTGTTCTGCAGTTGCACCGTCCTAGCCATTTCGCACTTGCAGCGCAACATTAATTCGTTTGCCGCGCCACACCAGAACGAATATGTCGCCTGCATTTTCGCCCTGACGCCGGCGCCGCGAACCGGCTATCACCGGGCGCGGCGAAGCGGCGCCGCACCGGGGAGCGGGATGTTCGGGCTGGAACTCTGGCAAATCGGGCTGGCAGTGGCGGTGACGCTCGGTGCGGGCTTCGTCAAGGGCGCCGTCGGCTTCGCCATGCCAATGATCATGATCTCGGCCTTCGGATCATTCCTGCCCAAGGAAACCGCGCTCGCATTGCTGATCCTGCCGACGCTCGTCACCAACATCGCCCAGGCGTTCCGGCAGGGATGGCGGGCGGCTTGGGACAGCGTGGTGGCCAATCGCCGCCACATCGCGATGGTGGTGATCTTCCTCGCCATCTCGGCGCAGTTCGTCACGCTGATCCCGCAGGCGGCGATGAATGTCCTTCTTGGTGCGCCGATCCTTGCCTTCGCGCTCTGGCAACTCGCCGGGCGAAGCCTCGCCATCCGGATCGAGCATCGCGCACGGGTGGAGATCGTGCTTGGCATCATCGGCGGGCTCTACGGCGGCATTTCCGGCGTCTGGGGCCCGCCGCTCATCGTCTACCTGCTTTCGATCGGGGCGGGAAAGCAGGAAACCGTGCGGGTGCAGGGCGTGGTGTTCCTGATCGGCGCGGCGGTGCTGACGCTGGCGCATCTCGGCTCGGGCGTCCTCAATGCCGATACGCTGCCGCTGTCGGCGATGATGGCCCTGCCCGCCAGCCTCGGCCTCTGGGCCGGGTTCCGGATGCACGACCATCTCGATGCCGTCCGCTTCCGCCGCTGGACGCTCGTCCTGCTCGCCCTGACCGGGGCCAATCTCCTGCGCCTTGGCCTGGCCCGGTGAAAGCGGAAGGGCCGCCCGCCGGGCGGCCCTCCGGAAAATCGGCGATGCGGCGCTCAGCCGATGGCGGCTGCGCGCACGTCGTCGTCGATATGAGGCACGTACTGCGCGAAGTTGTCGGCGAACATCTGCACCAGCTTCTTCGCCTGCACGTCATAGGCCGCCTCGTCCTCCCAGGTCCGGCGCGGGTCGAGCAGGACCTCGGGAACGTCGGGCACCGACACCGGCACCTCGAAGCCGAAGTTCGGGTCCTTGCGGAACTTCACGTTTGCCAGCGACCCGTCGAGCGCCGCCGCAAGCAGCGTGCGGGTCGACTTGATCGGCATCCGCGCGCCCTTGCCGTAGGCGCCGCCGGTCCAGCCGGTGTTGACCAGCCAGCATTCAGCGCCGGTCTCCTTGATCTTCTGTTGCAGCAGCTTGCCGTAGACCTCCGGCCGGCGCGGCATGAAGGGCGCGCCGAAGCAGGTGGAGAAGGTCGGGATCGGCTCGGTCACGCCGACCTCGGTGCCCGGCGTCTTCGAGGTGAAGCCCGACAGGAAGTGATACATCGCCTGTGCCGGGGTCAGCCGCGCGATCGGCGGCAGCACGCCATAGGCGTCGCAGGTCAGCATGATCACGTTCTTCGGGTGTCCGCCGAGCGAGGTCGCCGAGGCGTTCGAGATCGCCTCGAGCGGATAGGCGCAACGCATGTTGTCGGTGATCGAGTTGTCGCGGAAGTCCAGCGCCAGCGTCTCGGGATCGTAGACCATGTTCTCGATCACGGTGCCGAACTTGAAGCAGGTGGCGTAGATTTCCGGCTCGGCCTCTGCCGACAGGTTGATCGTCTTGGCGTAGCAGCCGCCCTCGAAGTTGAAGGTGCCCTTCTCCGACCAGCCGTGCTCGTCGTCGCCGATCAGCGTGCGCGAGGGGTCGGCTGACAGCGTCGTCTTGCCGGTGCCCGACAGGCCGAAGAACACCGCCGTGTCGTCCGGTTTGCCGATCACGTGGTTGGCCGAGCAGTGCATCGCCATCACGCCCTTGCCGGGCAGGATGTAGTTGAGAAGTGTGAAGACCGCCTTCTTGTTCTCGCCGGCATAGGCGCTGTTGCCGATCAGGATCAGCTTCTTCTCGAAGTTCAGCGCGATCACCGTCTCGGTCCGGCAGCCGTGGCGTTCCGGGTCGGCCTTGAACGAGGGGCAGTTGATGATGGTGAATTCGGGGATGAAATCGTCCAGTTCCTCGCGCGACGGCCGGCGCAGCAGGTGGCGGATGAAGAGGCCGTGCCAGGCAAGCTCGGTTACCACGCGCACATCGAGCCGATGCTCGGGGTCGGCGCCGGCATAGAGATCCTGGACGAAGACGTCGCGGCCCTTCATGTGGGCCAGCATGTCGGCATGGAGCGTGTCGAACTTCGCCGGGTCCATCGGCCGGTTGTTGTCCCACCAGATCGTGTCTTCCACCGATGGCGTGCGCACGACGAACTTGTCCCTGGGCGAGCGGCCGGTATGGGCGCCGGTCGAGACCAGGAAGGTGCCGCCGAGCCCGAGCCTGCCCTCGCCGCGCTTCACCGCCTCCTCGATCAGCGACGGCTCGATGAGGTTGTAATAGACGCCGCCGAGCCCCACGATGCCCTGATCTTCCAAGCGATGCGAGGGGTTCACCCGTCCATTGGTCATAGTCCTGCTCCCGTCGCCGCGGCCCGCGGCTTCCTCGAGGTTCAAAGGAAACGTCCCGGCCAGCCGGGACGCCGGCAGCCCTCCGGAGCGGGGGCCGCATGGCCCCTATATCATGCGCCCTGAATCCTGGAACAGAAGGGTTTGTTGGGGTTAGCGCCACCATCGGCGGGTTAGCGCAACCAATCGGTGAAACCGGACGTTGAAACGGCAACGATCACCCGGAGTGAGGCAAATTAGTCAAACCTTCGGTTTTTTCGTGCCATCTGATTCGGCCGTCGCGCCCGATTCGCACATATCAGTTGCTTCCGTGGCCCGGAAAAGGGAAAATGCCGCGATAATAACGACAAACAGAGCAGCACGAGGAAGCCCACATGTCGAGGATCGCACTCGTCGACGACGACCGGAACATCCTGACCTCGGTGTCCATGACGCTCGAGGCGGAAGGATACGAGGTCGAGACCTACAATGACGGCCAGGCCGCACTCGACGCCTTCAACAAGCGTCTGCCGGACATGGCCGTGCTGGACATCAAGATGCCGCGGATGGACGGGATGGAACTTCTTCAGCGGCTCCGCCAGAAGACCGCGATGCCGGTCATCTTCCTGACCTCGAAGGACGACGAGATCGACGAGGTGCTGGGCCTGCGCATGGGCGCGGACGACTACGTGAAAAAGCCGTTCTCGCAAAGGCTTCTGGTCGAACGCATCCGTGCGCTCCTGCGCCGCCAGGAAGCGATCGCCACCGGCGAGGTGGCCACGACCGAGGACACCAAGGTCATGGTGCGCGGCTCGCTGACGATGGACCCGCTGCGCCATTCGGTGATGTGGAAGGGCAGGGACGTGGCCTTGACGGTCACCGAATTCCTGCTCCTCCAGGCGCTCGCCCAGCGGCCCGGCTTCGTGAAAAGCCGCGACCAGCTGATGGACGTGGCCTATGACGATCAGGTCTATGTCGACGACCGTACCATCGACAGCCACATCAAGCGCCTGAGAAAGAAGATGCGCACCGTTGATGACGATTTCTCGGCGATCGAAACGCTGTATGGTATCGGATATCGCTACAACGAAGAATGACACTGGCGTCGAGGATCGACTTGCGCGACCGAACTGAGGCTCGCCGGGCGGATGTCGTCCTGGGCGAGGACTGGACCGCGCCGGAAGGGTTCGTGGAGTCCGAGCTGAAGGCGGGCCGCGAACGGCGGGGATTCATTTCGCTCAACCGCTCGCCGCTCGC
>JAUQYB010000105.1 GCA_030837825.1 Albidovulum sp. | reverse complement strand
GGGCGCTGCCCCCGGACCCCCGGGGTATTTGACCAACGAAGAAGCCGGCGACCGGGGATGCCTGCCGGTGGCTCAGCCCCGCCGCCGGGTCCAGCCGTAAAGGCAGATCAGCTCCTGCGCGACATGGGCGCCGGCGATCGCGGTGGCGCCGGTGGTGTCGTAGGCGGGCGAGACTTCCACCACATCGCCGCCGACAAGCGTGATGCCGGCGAGATCGCGCAGGATCGCCGCCGCCTGCCACGAGGCGAGCCCGCCCCAGACCGGCGTGCCGGTGCCGGGCGCGAAGGCCGGATCGAGGCAGTCGATGTCGAAGGTCAGGTAGACCGGGCGGTCGCCGACGATCTTTCTGGCTTTCGCCGCCACCGCCGCGGGCCCGGTTTCGTGCACCTCGCGCGCGTCGATCACGTTCACGCCCAGGAAGTCGTCGTTGTGGGTGCGGATGCCGATCTGCACGCTGGTCGCGGGATCGACGATTCCCGACTTGATCGCCTTGTAGAACATCGTGCCGTGGTCGATCCGGGTGAAGTCGTCGTCCGGCCAGGTGTCTGAGTGAGCATCGAAGTGCAAAAGACTGATCGGCGCGAATTTTTCGGCATAGGCCCTGAGGATCGGGAAGCTGATGTAGTGATCGCCGCCGAGCGTGAGCGTGCCCGCCCCGGCCGCGAGGATGGTGCGGATGTGCGCGGTGAGGGTTTCGGGGAAATCCGCGACCTTCGCATAGTCGAAGGCCACATCGCCGTAGTCGACGATCTCGAGTTCGTCGAGCGGCGAATAGCCCCAGCCGTAGGGCGGGTCGTAGGGTTGCAGCGCCGAGGCCTCGCGGATCGCCCGGGGGCCGAAGCGGGTGCCGGTGCGGTGCGTCACCGCCTGGTCGAAGGGCACGCCGGTGACGGCGAGATCGACGCCGGCGAGGTCTTTCGTGTAGCGCCGCCGCAGGAAGCTGGTGGCGCCGCCGAAGGCGTTCTCGAAGGCAAGGCCGCGCCGATCGGGCCGGGTGAAAGCGAGGTCGACCTCGCGTCTGGCGTCTTCCAAAGCCATTGGGGGGCTCCGTGATTGGGGTCTGGCGTCGTTCGAGCCGGAGACGCCGCCGATCCGGATGCCGCCAGCCAAGGCGGACAAGGGCGATTCGTCAAGCCGATCAGAGCGGCTGCGCCCGCTCCACCAGCCGGGCGAAGAAGCTCGCTCCGATCGGCGCGGCCTCGTCGTTGAAGTCGTAGGCGGCGTGATGCAGCCCCGCGCCGTCGCCCTGGCCGAGGAAGAGATAGGCGCCGGGCCGCTTCTCGAGCAGGTAGGAGAAATCCTCCGCCCCCATCTCGCGGCCGCCGTGCTCCTCGACCCCGGCGGCGCCGGCGACCTCGCGCGCGACCGCAGCGGCGAAGGCGGTCTTGTCCGGGTCGTTGACGGTGGCGGGATAGCCCCAGTCGTAGGTGATCCCGGCCGTGACGCCGTGGGCGGCGGCGGTGCCCTCGACGATCTCGTGGAAGCGGCGCTTCAGGAGCGCCCGCACCTCCGGGTCGAAGGAGCGGATCGTGGCGGTCAGCCGCGCCGTGCCGGGGATGATGTTCGAGGCGGTGCCGGCGTGGATTTCCGTCACCGAAACAACGGCTTCCATGAGCGGGTTCACGTTCCGGCTGACGATGGTCTGGAGGCTTGCGGCCGCCGCCACCGCGGCCGGGATCGGGTCAATGCAGTCATGCGGATAGGCGCCGTGGCCGCCCCGCCCGGTGAGCGTGACCCAGGCGGTGTCGACCGCCGCCATGATCGGCCCCGGCGTGGTGACGAAGCGCCCCAAGGGCACCTGGGGGGTGTTGTGGATCGCATAGACCTCGCCGATTCCGAAACGCTCGAGGATGCCCTCCTGCACCATCACGTTGCCGCCGCCGCCGTCCTCCTCCGCCGGCTGGAAGATCAGCGCGACGCGGCCCCGGAAGCGGCGCGTCTCGGCAAGGTATTTCGCGGCGCCGAGCAGCATCGCGGTGTGACCGTCATGGCCGCAGGCGTGCATCACGCCGGGCCGGGTCGAGGCGTGCTCCGCCCCCGTCGCCTCGGTGATCGGCAGCGCGTCCATGTCGGCCCTGAGCCCGATCACCGGGCCTTCGCCCTGCCCCTCGATGATCGCGACGATGCCGGTCCGGGCGATGCCCTCGTGGATCTCGTCCACGCCGAACTCGCGCAGGCGCGCGGCCACGAAGGCGGCGGTTTCGTGGCAGTCGAAGCTCAGCTCCGGGTGCTGGTGGAGATGGCGCCGCCAGGCGGTCATTTCGGGGGCGAAATCGGCGATTCGGTTCAGGACGGGCATGTGGACTCTCGGGGCGGCCTCGGGATAAGCCGCAAGAGAACCCCAAAGCCCGGAGACATGCAATGACCCTGCCCCGCGCCGCATCGGACCGCGCCGTCTCGGATCGTCTGGTCCACGATCCCGAGGGCGGGGTCGACCGGCTGGTCGAGATCATGGCACGGCTGCGCGACCCGGCCGACGGCTGCCCCTGGGACCTGGAGCAGGATTTCGCCTCGATCGCCCCCTATACGATCGAGGAGGCCTACGAGGTCGCCGACGCGATCGAGCGGCAGGACTGGGACGAGTTGAAGGGCGAGCTGGGCGACCTGCTGTTCCAGGCCGTCTATCATGCCCGCATGGCCGAGGAATCCGGCCATTTCGCCTTTGCCGACGTGGTGCGGGCGGTGTCCGACAAGATGGTCGCGCGCCATCCCCATGTCTTCGGCGCCGAAAGCCGCGACAAGACCGCCGAGGACCAGACCCGCGACTGGGAGCGGCTGAAGGCGGCCGAACGGGAAGGGTCCGCCGCCCGGGGCGTGCTCGACGGCGTGGCGGCGGGTCTTCCGGCGCTGACGCGGGCGGTCAAGCTGCAAAACCGGGCGGCGCGGGTGGGGTTCGACTGGCCCTCGACCGCCGAGGTCGTCGACAAGATCGCCGAGGAGGCGCGCGAGCTGGTCGAGGCGCGGGACAGGATGGGCGCGGCGGAGGTGTTCGAGGAGTTCGGGGACCTCCTCTTCGTTGTCGCAAACCTCGCGCGGCACCTCAAGATCGACCCGGAAGCCGCCTTGCGCGCTGCAAATTCCAAGTTCATCCGCCGCTTTGCCGCGATCGAATCCGCGCTCGCCGCGCGCGGCCGGCGGCCCGAGGAGTCCGACCTCGCCGAGATGGATGCGCTCTGGAACGCGGCGAAGGCGGCGGAGAAGGCGAAAGCGAAGGCCGGGGCGTGAGAGGATGGGTGACTACTTTTATCAGGTATTGACCCGGGTCGGCGGCTTGGCCATAACCCGGGGAATGGCTGACAAAAGGAGTCGACAATGAACGCCCGCCCCTCCCTCCTCGCCCTGCTGGCCGCGACCGTGGCCGTCCCGGCGCTTGCCGAAGAGGTCAACGTCTACTCGCTGCGCCAGCCGGAACTGGTCCAGCCGCTTTTCGACCGCTTCACCGCCGAGACCGGGATCGAGGTGAACGTGGCCTTCGTCGAGAAGGGCATGGTCGAACGGCTGGTGAGCGAGGGCGACCGCAGCCCTGCCGACCTGGTGATGACGGTCGACATCGCGCGGCTGGCGCAGGTCGTCGACGCGGGCGTGACCCAACCGGTCGAGTCCGAGACGCTCAAGGCCAACATCCCGGCCGAGTTCCGCGACCCCGGCAACCAGTGGTTCGGCCTGACCACCCGCGCGCGGATCGTCTATGCCTCGAAGGAGCGGGTGAAGGACGGCGAGGTGACCACCTACGAAGACCTCGCCGACCCGAAATGGAAGGGCCGCCTCTGCACGAGGTCGGGCACCCATGACTACAACCTCGGCCTGACCGCGGCGATGATCGGGCACCACGGCGCGGACCAGACCCGCGCCTGGCTCGAGGGGCTGAAGGCGAATCTCGCCAAGAAGCCGCAGGGCGGCGACCGCGACCAGGTGAAGTCGATCTGGGCCGGCGAATGCGACATCGCGCTCGGCAACAGCTACTACATGGGCGCGATGCTGGCCGATCCCGAGCAGAAGGCCTGGGCGGATTCGGTGCGCATCGTCTTCCCGGCCTTCGAGAACGGCGGCACCCACATGAACGTCTCCGGCGTGGCGATGACGAAATCGGCGCCGAACCGGGAGGCCGCAGTGAAGCTCATGGAGTTCCTGTCCTCGGACGAGGCGCAGAAGATCTATGCCGAGGCCAACACCGAATTTCCGGTGAAGCCGGGGGTCGAACGGTCGGACCTGGTGAAGAGCTGGGGCGAGTTCACGCCCGACGCGGCGAGCCTGATGGACGTGGCCAAGGCCCGGCCCGAGGCGCTGAAGCTGATGGAGGAGGTCAACTTCGACGGCTGAAGAGGGACGCTGCCCGGGCTGGGGCGCGGTCGGCGACGATCCGCGCCTGCTCCCTCGCCCGCGCGGCGGCCCCCGGTTCCGGTCCGGGCCCGAAACCTTCCAGGCCCGCGCCCCGGAAGCATGAAGGCCCCGTCGCACCCGGCGGGGCCTTCGGCTTTGGAAGGCGAGGTGCTATTCCGCCGCGATCGCCGGCAGGACGCCGCCCACGACCATCACCCGGTCGAGCCGCGACAGCGCGTCCAGGTCGGCGATGTAGCGGCCGCGCAGATCGGAAAGCTGGAGCCCGGCGAAGCCCGGGTCGCGCTCCACCTGCGGCTGGCGGGCGTGGAAGGCCAGAAGCCGGTCGCGCTGTCCGGGGGCGAAGCGCGCACCCTGGCGGAAATGCCGCTGGATCATGGCGAGCGCGCTGTCGGTCACCGCCGGCACCGCCGCGGGCAGCGCGGGGCCGGCCAGGTGCACGCCCGGGGCGACGAAAGACAGAAGCTCGCACGGGGCGCTGCGCTCGGCCAGCACGATCACCTCGCGCGCCGAAAGCCCGTCGCGCAGCGCCTCGACGGTATCGACCCAGCCGCCGGCGAAACCGGCCATCGCCGGGGCGAATTCGCCGAAGGGCTCCATCTCGCGTTCCAGCGCATAGCGTTCCCAGGCGCCGCGGAAAAGCCGGTCATAGGGCCTGAGCGTGATCACCAGCCGGTCCACCGGCCGGCCGAGCGCGCGCGACAGCACCTCGGCCCGCTTGCGCGCGGCGGGATAGAAGCGGCCCTGAAGCAACGTCGCCATCCGTCCGGCCAGGTCGTGCTCGGACAGGATCAGCCCGCGCGCGCCGGGCCGGCGTGCCGCCGCGAGCGTCGCCGCGACCGGGGCCACGAACGCGTCGAGATCGTCGGAACGGTGCCGCGCCTCGGGCCAGGCGCAGTCGAACCCGCCCCCCTGCGCGGCGCCGCGGCCCGGATAGGCAAGGTCGAAGCCCTGGGCGCGGATCGCCTCCCGGTTCAGGCCGAGGAAGCGCTGGAAGTCCTCGGCGCCCGAACAATGCAGGCCGGCGTGGACGAGGATCTGGGGCGATTCGTGCGGCATGATGAACACATGGTTAAGGGCAACTCCTTGGTCTCAAGAGAATATGGCCAAGATTTGTCAGCTTTGGGTTGAGCTTCGGGCATCCGCGCACCGCGGCCCCCCGGCGCGGCTGGACAAGCTGCGCCACCCGCGCCACTGTCCCGCGGCAGGCGGCGGGCAGGCCCGCCAAAGGCGGGAGACCGGCGATGACGGCACGGAAGATCATCATCGACACCGATCCGGGGCAGGACGACGCCGTGGCGATCCTGCTCGCGCTCGCCTCGCCGGAACTGGAGGTGCTGGGCCTCACCTGCGTCGCCGGCAACGTGCCGCTGGCGCTCACCTCGAAAAACGCCCGCGTGGTCTGCGAACTTGCCGGGCGGAGCGACATCCGCGTCTTCGCCGGCTGCGACCGGCCGCTCAGGCGCAAGCTGGTGACGGCGGAATATGTCCACGGCAAGACCGGCCTTGACGGCATCGCGCTGCCCGATCCGACCATGCCGCTGGCCGAGGGCCATGCCGTCGACTTCCTGATCGAGTGCTTGCGCGAGGAGGCGCCGGGGACGGTCACGCTCTGCCCCATCGGGCCGCTGACCAACATCGCCACCGCTTTCGCCCGCGCCCCCGACATCGTGCCGCGGGTGGCCGAGATCGTGCTGATGGGGGGCGCCTATTTCGAGGTGGGCAACGTCACGCCGGCGGCCGAGTTCAACATCTACGTCGATCCGGAAGCCGCTGAAATCGTGTTCAGATCCGGCGTCCCCATCGTGGTGATGCCGCTTGACGTCACCCACCGGGCGCTGACCACGCGGGCGCGGGTCGAAGGGTTCCGCAACCTCGGCACCCGCGTCGGCCATGCGGTGGCGAGCTGGACCGACTTCTTCGAGCGGTTCGACATGGCGAAATACGGCAGCGAGGGCGCGCCGCTGCACGACCCCTGCACCATCGCCTACCTGCTGGAGCCCGACCTCTTCAGCGGCCGCCACGTCAACGTGGAGATCGAGACGAAGGGCGAATTCACGCTCGGGATGACCGTCGCCGACTGGTGGCGCGTCACCGGGCGCGAGGCCAACGCGATGTTCATGGGCGGCATCGACGCCGACGGGTTCTATGCGCTCCTGACCCGGCGGCTCGCGCGGTTGTGACCGCACGGCATTCCCAAGGCTCCTGCCAGTGACTAGATTGGCCGTGGAAACGCGCCCATGACCATCACCTTCGACAACAGCTATGCCCGCCTGCCGGAGCGGTTCTTCGTCCGCCAGCCGCCGGTGGCGGTGGCGGCACCGAAGCTGATCGCGGTCAACCGCGCCCTTGCCGAACGGCTCGGGCTCGACCCGGACGCGCTCGCCGGCCCCGACTGGGAGGCGGTCTTCGCCGGCAACCGCGTGCCCGAGGGCGCGGCGCCCTTGGCGCAGGCCTATGCCGGCCACCAGTTCGGCGGCTGGGTGCCGCAGCTTGGCGACGGCCGCGCGCTCCTCTTGGGAGAGATCGTGGCGCCCGACGGGGCGCGGTTCGACCTCGCGCTCAAGGGCTCGGGCCCGACCCCCTTCTCGCGCCGGGGCGACGGGCGGGCGGGGCTTGGCCCGGTGCTGAGGGAATACATCGTCTCCGAGGCGATGGCGGCGCTCGGCGTGCCGACAACCCGCGCACTCGCCGCCGTCACCACCGGCGAGGCGGTCTGGCGCGAGACGCCGCTGCCCGGCGCGGTGCTGGCCCGCGTCGCCGCCAGCCACATCCGCGTCGGCACCTTCCAGTATTTCGCCGCCCGCGAGGACGTGGAGGCGCTGCGGCTGCTGGCCGATCACGTCATCGCCCGCCACTACCCCGGCGCGGAGGGGCCGCTCGGGCTTCTCGCGGCCGTCACCGCGGCGCAGGCCCGGCTGATCGCCCGCTGGATGAGCCTCGGCTTCATCCACGGGGTGATGAACACCGACAACATGGCGGTGTCGGGCGAAACCATCGACTATGGCCCTTGCGCCTTCCTCGACACCTACGACCCGGCCAAGGTCTTCTCCTCGATCGACCAGTTCGGCCGCTATGCCTATGGCAACCAGCCGAGGATCGCGCTCTGGAACCTTGCGCAGTTCGCCTCCTGCCTCCTGCCGCTGATGGGAGAGGAAGGCCCGGCGATCGAGGCGGCGACCGAGGCGATCAACCGCTTCGCCGACATCTACCAGGCGGAGTGGCTCCGGCTTTTTCGCGCCAAGATCGGGCTTGCCACCGAGGCAGAGGGCGATGCCGCCCTGATCGCCGGGCTTCTGACCCGCATGACCGAGGGGCGGGCCGATTTCACCCGCACCTTCCGCGGCCTCGCCGAGGGCGCCGCGGCGGCGGAGTTCGCCGACCCCGCGCCTTTCGCGGAGTGGGAAGCGACATGGCAGGCGCGGCTTGCCAACGAGGCCCGTCCGCAGGCTGTGATGCTGGGGGCGAACCCCGCCTACATCCCCCGCAACCACCGGGTGGAGGCGGCGATCCGCGCCGCGACCGAGGGGGACTTCGCCCCCTTCCACCGGCTGAACGCGGTGCTCGCCCGCCCCTTCGACCGGCGGGCGGAGGCCGAGGACTACGACGCCGCGCCGGCCCCGGACGAGCAGGTCACCCGCACCTTCTGCGGCACCTGATCACCGCCCCCGCCGTCGCATCAGCCGCTTGCGGAAGAGCCACCGGTTCGCCGCGACAAACTCCCTGAGCGCCGCCGTCAGCCCGCCAAGCTCCCGCCCGCGCAGATAGAAGAACCCCGCCGTCGCGCCCACGCCCGCGCCGATCGTGTCGACGATGAGGTCCCACATCGTGTCCACGAGCCCGGTCTTCTGCATGTTGAGCCCGAAGATCTGGTCCATCGCGAACTCGAAGATTTCCCACAGCGCGCCGATGGTGATGGCGAAGCTGAAGCTCATGAAGGCCACCGCCCAGGCCGGGGCGGCATAGCGGTCTCCCTGGAAGAGCGTGAAGATGAAGAGGAAGCCGATCAGCCCGAAGGCCATCGCCGAGCCGCCGTGCAGGACCACGTCCCACCACCAGAAGCGGTTGTAGAAGTCGAAGGCCTCGCCGAGGAAGATCGTGGCGAAGGTGAAGATCACGATCCAGGCGAAGAAACGGACCGGCAGGCGGATGCCGAGCCGGCGCTGGGCGAGGACTGGCACCATCGACAGCGCGAAGGTGGCCGCCGCGACGAAGGCCAGCGACCAGCGCGCCTCGACCAGCGCCGCCACGAAGGCGAAGGCGAGGATCGCCCAGATCGCCTGGACGACGAGAGGCTGGCGACGGAGGCGCTCGATCCACATGACAGAATCGTAAGGACACGCGCGAGGCGCTTCAACCCCGGCGCTGTGCGGGCTAGAAGGCTCCATGCGGTTGCGACTTGCCTCCTACAACATCCACAAATGCGTGGGCCTCGACCGCCGGCGACGGCCGGAGCGGATCGTCGCCGTCCTGAACGCGCTCGATGCCGACATCGTCGTGTTGCAGGAGGTCGACCACCGCCTGCCGCCGCGGCCCGAGGCGCTGCCGCGCGCGCTGATCGAACGCGAAACCGATTTCGGCGTGCTGCCCTTCGCGACCGAGGGGCCGAGCCTCGGCTGGCATGGCCAGACGATGCTCGTCCGCCGCGGGCTTTCGGTGGGAAAGATCCGCCGCGTCCTCCTGCCTGGGCTGGAGCCGCGCGGCGCAATCCTTGCCGAGCTGGCGCCCGAATCGGGCGGCATCCGCGTGGTCGGCGCGCATCTGGCGCTGATCCGGCGCTACCGGACGATGCAGTTCGCGGCGATCCGCGCCGCGGTCGGCCGGCGCGACGACATGCCCACCGCGATCCTCGGCGACTTCAACGACTGGTCCGCCCGCGGCGGCGCCGAGGCCCTCGGCACCGCCTTCCGGCTCCATGCGCCGGGCCCCAGTTTCCCTGCCGCGCGGCCGGTGGGCGCGCTCGACCGGGTGGCGCTGTCGCCGGGCCTGCATCTGCTGACGGCCGGCGTCCACCACAGCGCCCCCGCCATGATCGCATCGGATCACCTGCCGGTCTGGGCCGACGTCCAGGTCGGCACGCCGCACACCCTTGCCTGACGCGCCCGCCTTGCGGTAAGGAGCATGCACGCGGGTGTAGCTCAATGGCAGAGCAGAAGCTTCCCAAGCTTACGACGAGGGTTCGATTCCCTTCACCCGCTCCAGCCCCCGTGCTATCCTCCCGAGGCGCCGTGAACAGGACGGCGCGCTAGCAGCGAGGACTTTGCGATGAGGAAGTTCCTTCTGACCCTGGCCGGACTTGCCGCCCTTTCCGGCCCCGCCCTTGCCAACCAGTGCCCGGCGCTGATGGAGAAGATCGACGCGGCGATGGCCACCGCGACGGTCGACGAGGCGACGAAAACGCAGGTCATGGCGCTCTATGAAAGCGGCAAGGCCGCGCACGAGGCCGGCGACCACGCCAAGTCCGAGGCCGATCTCGGCGAGGCGCTGAAGCTTCTCGGCATGTAGGACATCCCCCGCGGCGCGCGAACGGGCGGCTCGGGCCGCCCTTTCCTTTGGCCCCTGGCTGCGCTATCTGGCGCCGGCAACAGCAGGAGGCCCGAATGTCCACGATCACCCGCATCGAAACCGGCAAGCGCATGTCGAACGCCGTCATCCATGCCGGCATCGTCCATCTGGCGGGTGTTGTCGGCGAACCCGGCGGCGACATCACCGCGCAGACCCGCGACTGCCTGGCCGAGATCGACCGGCTTCTCGCCCTCGCCGGATCCGACAAGACGCGCATCCTCAGGACGCAGATCTGGCTGGCCGACATCGCCGCCGATTTCGCGGCGATGAATGCGGTCTGGGACGCCTGGGTGCCCCAGGGCCAAACCCCCGCCCGCGCCACCGGCGAAGCGAAGCTTGCCGCGCCCGAATACCGGGTCGAGATCATCGTCACCGCCGCGCAGGGCTGACCGCGCTCAGAGCGCGGCGACCATCACGCAAAGGATCTCGAACATCAGCGAGGCGCCAAGCCAGGCGGTGCCGCCGGTCTGGTCGAAGGGCGGCGAGACCTCGACGAGGTCGGCCGCGACGATGTTCAGCCCGGCGCATTCGCGCACCACCTGCATCGCCTGGAACGCGTTCGGCCCGCCCCATTCGGGCGTGCCGGTCCCCGGCGCGACAGAGGGGTCGACGAAGTCGATATCGTAGGAAAGATAGGCCGGCGCCTTGCCGACGATCTCGCGCGCCTCCGCCATCACGTCGGCGATGCCGCGGGCGAAGAACTCCTCGATCGGCACGATCCGGATGCCGTGGGCGCGGGCGAAATCGCGGTCGTCGCTGTCATACATCGTGCCGCGGATGCCGATCTGCACCATCCGCTTCGGGTCCAGCAGCCCCTCCTCCACGGCCGAGCGGAACGGGTTGCCGTGGGTCAGCGTAGTGCCGCCGAAATAGGGCGGAAAGAGGTCGGTATGGGCATCGAAATGCACCAGCCCCAGCGGTGCGTCCGCGGCCAATCCCCTCAGCACCGGCAGCGTGCAGAGGTGGTCGCCGCCCGCCGAAAGCGGCCGGATACCCTTGGCCTTCAGCCCGGCGAAATAACGGGAGAACCGTTCCAGCGTCTCGGGGTTGTCGACCGGGTTCGGGCCGACATCGCCGAGGTCGGCGACGTTCGCCGCCTCGAAGGGCCTGAGCCCCGTCACCGGGTGCTGCGCCCGGATCATCGAGGAATAGTCGCGCAGCTGCCGGGGCGCATGGCGGGGGCCGGGGCGGTTCGACACGCCGCCGTCCCAGGGCAGGCCGACGAGCCCGATCTGCACGTCGCGCTCGCGCGGGTGGCCGGCGGGCACATGCGGCAGGCGCATGAAGGTCGGGATGCCGGCGAAACGCGGCAGGTCCATTCCCGAGATCGGCTGGAAGAAGGCATCGGCCATGTGAAGACTCCCCGGTTGCGGGGCGAGCTTAGCCGGCCGGCAGGGAAGGTAAAGCCCCCCTCAGGCCTCGAGCTCGGCGCCCCAGTAGAGGAAGTCGATCCAGCTTTCGTGCAGATGGTTGGGCGGGAAGCGGCGGCCGGCGCGCTGCATCTCCTCGGCGGTGGGCTGGCGCGGCGGGCGGCGCAGCGTCAGGCCCGACTGTTTCAGCGACCGGTTGGCCTTCCTGAGGTTGCAGGGCGAACAGGCGGCGACGACATTGTCCCAGCTCGTCACCCCGCCGCGCGACCGCGGCACGACGTGATCGAAGGTCAGATCGCCCTTCGAGCCGCAATACTGGCAGCAGAATTCATCGCGCAGGAAAAGATTGAAGCGGGTGAAGGCCACCCGCTTCTGGGGTTTCACGTAGTCCTTCAGCACCACGACCGACGGTATCCGGATCGCCGTCCGCTGAGAGCGGACGACCGCGTCGTATTCGGCGACGATCGTGACCCGGTCGAGCACGGCGGCCTTGATCGCCTCCTGCCAGGGCCAGAGCGAAAGCGGGTAGTAGGACAGCGGGCGGAAGTCGGCATTCAGCACGAGCGCGGGGAAGTGCCTGAGCGCCGAGGGGTCGCGGACGAACCCAGACCTGAAGTCGCTTTCGTGAACCCTGTCCAGCATGCCTAGACCGCCTGCGTCCCCTCTGCCGCCGTGTAGAGGGGCGGGAGCACCCGCCCCTGCTTGCCCGCACTATATATGGCGTATTGTGACTGGCAAGACCCGCTACTAGCGGTATCGTGGTATCGCAGCAAAGTGACAGGGGGATGACGATGGACGCTCCGCCGATCCTCGGCACGCTGGAAAGCGCGCTCTACACCGACGATCTGGAGGCCGCAGAGGCGTTCTACGCCGGCACGCTGGGGCTTGCGGTCGTCACCCGCCAGCCCGGACGGCACGTGTTCTTCCGGACCGGAGCGTCGATCCTGCTGGTCTTCGATCCGGCGGCGACCGCCCGTCCGCCGTCGCCCGGCGCCCGCATGCCGGTGCCCGCGCATGGGGGACGGGGGCCGGGGCATTTCTGCTTTTCGGTCGCGGCCGAGACGCTGGATGCCTGGCGGGCGCACCTGGAGGCGGCGGGCGTGGCGATCGAGGCGGATTTCCGCTGGCCAAACGGCGCGCGGTCGATCTATCTCCGCGACCCCGCGGGCAATTCGGTGGAATTCGCCGAACCCGCGCTCTGGGCCTGAGCCGCCTCAGCCCGCAAGCCGGTCCTGCAGGAAGGCCAGCGCCACGGAGAGCCCGTCGGGGGCGATGCCGTGGCCGGTGCCCTTCATCACATGGCCGTAGGTCTGGAACCCGGCTTCGGTCAGTGCCCGGCCGGCGATGCCCATGTCGGCGAAGGGCACCATCTCGTCCTGGTCGCCGTGGACGAGCAAAACCGGCGGCTTCGACACCGCCTCGGAGGCCAGCGCCTCGGGCCGCAAAAGCCGGCCGGAAAAGGCGACGATCCCGGCCACCGGCGGGGCCCGGCGCGGCAGGACATGAAGCGCCATCATCGAACCTTGCGAAAAGCCGACCACCGCCAGCCGGTCGGGCGTCATCCCCTCGGCCTCGAGCCGGGCGTCGAGAAAGGCGTTGAGGTCGCCCGCCGACCGGACAAGGCCCTCGGCCGCCGCGGCCTCGGACGATCCGTCGAGCCAGGGGCTCGGGAACCACTGGCGGCCGAAGGGATTGCCGGCGCAGGGTTCAGGTGCGTCGGGCGCCACGAAGACCGTGCCGGGCAGATGCGGGGCGAGCGGATCGGCCAGGCCCAGAAGGTCCGCCCCGTCGGCGCCGTAGCCATGCAGGAAGATCACGAGCGACGTCGCCTCGCCCGACCGCGCCGCCTTCCGCCCGAACTTGAGTTCCCGTGTCATCTGATGCCCTCGCGCCTTCGCTTCAGCCGGTAGTAGGCCCAGAGCGCGCGGGCCGCAACCGCCCGCCACGGCCGCCAGTCCTCGGCCATCGCGCGGAGCGCGCGCTCGCTCGGCCGCGCGGGCAGGTCGAAGAGCGCCCGCGCCGCCTCCTGCAAGGCGAGGTCGCCCGGCGCGAACACATCGGCCCGGCCGAGCGAGATCAGCGCGTAGATTTCCGCCGTCCACCGGCCGATGCCGGGAAGGGCGACGAGCGTGGCGATCACCTCCTCGTCGGGCGCCTCGCGCAGCGCGGCATAGTCGAGCCCGGCGCGCGCCAGCGCCTGGGCATAGCGGGCCTTCGGACGGCTGAGCCCGCAGGCGCGCAGCGCCTCCTCGGAGGCAAGCGCCACCGGGCCCTCGTCGAAGAGCCCCGCCGCCTCCAGCCTCAGGCGGATCGCCCCGGCCGAGGCTGTGGAGACCTGCTGGCCGAGAATCGCGTCGAAAAGCGCCGCAAAGCCGTCGGGGCGGCGGCGGAGCGGCAGGGGACCGGTCGCCTCCAGAAGGGCGGCGAAGCGGCGATCGCGCGCGGCGAGCCAGGCCGCCCCCTCGGCGACATGCGCCTCGGTCTCGATGATCCGGCCGACACCCATCAGAGCCGCCATCACACCGGCAGGTCGCCCGGCGGGGAGCGCAGAAGCCGCGCCATCGTTTCGAGCGCGCGGATGAAGTCGGGCTCCGGCGACCGGCCGTCGATGGCGATGCGGATCGCGTTCGGGGCGTGGGAATCGACCAGCGCGTATTCGTCGGCCGACCGCACCAGCACGCCCGCGCTTTCGGCCTCGCGCATGAAGGTCGAGGCGCGCCAGCCGATCGGCAGCCTCAGCCAGAGGAAGGCGAGACCCTTCTGCCAGGCGATGTCGCGGGTGCCGAGCGCGTTCAGCGTCAGCTCCAGCCGCCATTCCAGCACCGCCTGCGCCGCATCCCTGAGCCGCGCCGCCTCGCCGGAGGTGAAGAGCGCGAGCATCAGGTCGGCGATCGGCCGGGCGAGGCCGAAGTAGGAATGCTGCGCCGCAAGCCGGGCGTATTCCCCCTGCCCGGCCGGACAGACGATGCCGCCGAAGCGCAGCCCCGCGGCCAGCGATTTGGAGATGGAATTGACATGCCAGGTGCGTTCCGGCGCCAGCGCGCGAAGCGACGGCGCGCCGGCCTGCCCCACCGAATAGCAATCGTCCTCGATGATCTGGAGATCGTGGTGGCGGGCGACCGCGACGATTTCGGCGCGGCGGGGGACCGGCATCCGCACCGTCGTCGGGTTCTGCGCCTCGGTGGTGACGCAGACGATCCGCGCGCCGGTGCGCCGGCAGACCTCGTCGAGCGCCACCGGCGACAGCCCCGCGGCATCGAGCGCGACCGGCACGACCTCGGCCCGGTTCAGCCGGGCGGCGTGGCGGAAGCCGGGATAGGCGAGTTCTTCCAGCATCACCTGCGGGCGGGGTCCCTTCAGGCAGCATTGCAGCGCCAGGCCGAGGCCGTTCTGGCCGCCTTGTGTCAATACAATGTCATCGCCCATCACCGCGCCGAGGTCCCGGTCGGCCAGCCAGTCGGCATAGGCCGCCCTGAGCGGCCCGTCCCGCTTCAGCCCCGGGTAGCCGAGATAGTCGAACTCGCCCTCGGCCGCGAACCGCGCGAGGATCGCCCCGATCGCCGCGTTCTGGCCGACATCGGGCAGTTGCGGGCTGCGCAGGTCCACCGGCCCGCCGTCGGCCCGCGCCTCGGTCCGCGACGGCGCCGGCGGTTCCGCCAGAAGCGCCTGATCGGCCCCAAACCTCGGCCGCGTCGCGGCGACGAAGGTGCCGCGGCCGACAGCGGCCTCGAGAATCCCCTCCTGGGTGACGATCTGATAGGCCCGCGCCACCGTTCCCGGCGTCATTCCCAGCCGCCAGGCGAGATCGCGCACCGGGGGAAGCCTGTCGCCCTTGGCCAGATCCCCCGACCGCACCGCGTCGCGCAGCGCATGGGTCAGCGCCAGATACTTCGGCCCCTCGAACCGGGCCAGGTCGGGAAGCCAAATTGTATCCGGCACAAGTTACCTCTGGAGGCCGCCGCAGGCTCATTGTAGTCATACAATATCGGACCCGCCGATTTGTATCAACACAAAGCTTCGCCCAGGATGGAGCTTCGCCATGACCCGCACCGCAAACCTGACACCCGCCCCGCTCGGCCTCAAGGCTTTCGCCCGGCCGCAGAGCCTGTCGCGCGCGGCGGCGGTGCTGCGCCGGTGGTCCGACCGGCGCCAGAGCCGGATCGCGCTGGGCAGGCTGAACGCGCATCTCGTCCGCGACATCGGGCTCGATCCGCTTATTGCCGAAGCCGAGGCCGCGCGGCCGTTCTGGCGCTGATCCGCAGAATCAGGGTCCCTCACATCCCCGTCGGACCCGCTTCCTAGGCCGGGCACTGCCCGGCCTCTTTTTCGTTGCGGACGGCAAGGCGGCGGCGGGTCCTGCCCGGCACCCCCGGCTTCGGTGCCGTCACGGGCCGCTCAGGCCGCGACCGCCTCGATGGCGATGGCGCGCCGCTTCAGCTCGGAATAGAGCGCGGGCAGGACACGGGTCTGGTCGACCGCGTAGCGCAACACCTCGCCGATCGTGTGGTCGGCCGCGGGCGTGCGGACGCGCCAGACCAGCCGGCGGGAGACGCCATCGTCATAGACGATCTCGATCGAGCCGGTCGCGGCCTTGCGCAGGCCAAGGATATCGAAGCCCCCGCGGGAGCTGTGGTAGGTTCTGGGGGGCATGTTGCTGCTCTGGTGTTTCTGCCTCAATGGGCGGACCATGAACCCCGGCGCCGCGCCCGGTCAATCCGGGCCGTGGACAAATCCACGTGATCGAGTCCGTTGGGCAACAGGCTGAAACCGCAGCGTTTTCCAAGAAAAAGGGCGCGCCCCGAAGGACGCGCCCCATATCTTGCGGCAGTCTCTCGCAGAGCCGCGAAATCAGCGCTTGGAGAACTGGAACGACCGGCGGGCCTTCGCCTTGCCGTATTTCTTCCGCTCGACCACGCGGCTGTCGCGGGTGAGGAAACCGGCGGCTTTCAGCGCAGGGCGCAGCCCAGGCTCGTAAAGCTGGAGCGCCTTCGAGATGCCGTGCTTGACCGCGCCGGCCTGGCCCGAAAGCCCGCCGCCCGCGACCGTCGCCATCACGTCGAACTGGCCTTCGACATTGGCGATCTGGACCGGCTGGCGCAGGATCATCTGCAGCACCGGACGGGCGAAATACTTCGCATAGTCGATGTATTCGCCCTTGTTGTTGCGGATCAGGAACTTGCCCGACCCCGGCTTGATCCAGACGCGGGCGACCGCGTCCTTGCGCTTGCCGGTGGCGTAGGAGCGGCCGAACTTGTCGCGCTGCGGTTCGCGGGGCGCTTCGACCTCGGCCGCGGTGGCGGCGCCGGCGACGACCGATTTGAGATCGTCGAGGGATTTGATTTCGTCGGCCATACTCATGCGCTCCGGGTGTTCTTCGGGTTCATCGACTTGACGTCGAGGACTTCGGGCGATTGCGCCTCGTGCGGATGGGCCGCACCGGCGTAGACGCGCAGATGGGTCATCTGCTGGCGGCCGAGCTTGTTGCGGGTGATCATCCGCTCCACGGCCTTCATCACCACGCGCTCGGGATGCGCGCCGTCCAGCACCTGCCCCGCGGTGCGGAACTTGATCCCGCCCGGATGGCCGGTGTGCCAGTAGTAGCGCTTGTCGGCGCGCTTGTTGCCGGTCATATGCACCTTGTCGGCGTTGATGACGATGACGTTGTCGCCCATGTCCATGTGCGGGGTGAAGGTGGCTTTATGCTTGCCACGCAGCCGGTTGGCGACGATCGTGGCGAGGCGGCCCAGAACGACGCCCTCGGCGTCGATCAGG
>JAUQYB010000104.1 GCA_030837825.1 Albidovulum sp. | reverse complement strand
GGTCGCCCGGGCGAGGCGGGCGGGGGCGCTCGGCGTTCTTCCGTGATCTCCGCGCGGGGAACGCCCGATGCCCGCCGCGCGAGTGGGGGGCGAGCGTGGTGCAATCGCCGGCCGGGAGGGACGCTTGCCCCTCCGCAAGGCACAGGCGCTTCCCGGCTACGCCCCCTCGTGCTGGGCCTCGGCGATCTTCAGCACCATGTCGAGGATCAGCGCCGCGGGGTCGAGGTTCACCGCGCGGCCGTGGCGGGCACGCGCGCCGAGGCTCTGGTGGAGCGTGGCCCAGCGCTGGCCCGCCGCCGCATCCGGGGCGAGCCGGGAGAAAAGCGCGGCCTCGCCCGGCACCGCCTCGGGCCCCGCCTGGCCCAGCGCGCCGGCGCGCGCGAGCCGGGCGAGGAACAGGTCGAGAAGCGCGAGAAGCAGGTCCAGCCGGTCCTCCGCTCCCCGCTGGGCGGCACTTTCGGCAAGCCGCAGGGCCTGCGGGCGATCGAGCCGGGGAAGCGTGGCGAAAAGCCCGGTGATGGCGGCATAGGTGGCCAGCCCGTCGAGGTTGGCGAGCCGGATCGCCTCGCCCACCGAGCCGCCGGCGAGAACGGCGAGGGCCGCGCCATCCGCAGCCTCGACCCCCGCCGCGGCGATGGCGGCGGAAAGATCGGCAGGCGACAGCGTGGCCAGCCGCAACTCGCGGCAGCGCGAGCGGATCGTCGGCAGCAGCCTGGAGGGTGCGTGGCTGACCAGCAGGAAGGTGACGCCCTGGGGCGGCTCCTCCAGCATCTTCAGAAGCGCGTTGGCGGCCTGCGGGTTCATCTCGTCGGCCGGATCGACGATCACCGCGCGCCGGCCGCCATCGGCGGCGCTGAGGTGCAGGAAGCTGCCCAGCCGTCGCACCTCGTCGACGGTGATCACCGACTTGAGCCGCGCATTCTTTTCGTCCCAGGCACGGCGGAGCACGAAGAGACGGCCTTCGGAGCCCGCGTGGATGCGCCGCGCCACGGGATCGTCGGGGTCGATGTCGAGGCTCTGCGGCACGGCCGGCGCGGCGCCGAAAAGGCCCCCGCCCCGGTCCTCGGGGGTGGCGAGAAGGAACCGGGCGATCCGCCAGGCGAGCGTCGCCTTGCCGACGCCCAGGGGGCCGGTGAGAAGCCAGGCATGGTGAAGCCGCCCCGCCCGGCAGGCATCGAGGAAGGCGTCCTCGGCCGCCCCCTGCCCGACGAGGCGCAAGGTGTCGCGCGGATGCGGCGCGCCTTCCACCCGGTCGGGCTCAGCGATCGCCGCCTCGCTCATCCCAGCGCCCTGTCGGCGGCCGCCGCGACATCCCGTGCAACCGCCTCGGCCGGGCGGGCGCCGTCGATCACCCGGCAGCGGCCGGGAAATTCGGCGGCCAGCGCCAGAAAGCCCGCGCGCATCCGGCGCTGGAGACCGGCGCCGAAATCCTCGAACCGCTCCTCGGTGCCATTGCGGCCCCGGGCGCGGGCAAGGCCCGTCTCGGGGTCCATGTCGATGACGAAGGTCAGGTCGGGTTCGCGCCCGATCATCAGCGCATGAAGCTTGTCCACCACCGCGCGCAGATCGCCGCGCGAAAGCCCCTGATACATCCGGGTGGAATCGGCGAACCGGTCCGAGATCACCACCTTGCCGGCCTTGAGCGAGGGCTCGATCACCCGTTCCAGATGGTCGCGGCGGGCGGCGGTGAAGAGCAGGATCTCGGTCTCGGCCGACCAGCGGTCGGGGTCGCCCTCCAGAACCAGCCTGCGGATTTCCTCGGCCCCCGGAGAGCCGCCCGGCTCGCGCGTGAGCACGACGTCGTGCCCCCTGGCGCGGAGATGTTCGGCCAGGAGCCGCGCCTGGGTGGACTTGCCCGAGCCGTCGATCCCCTCGAAGGTGATGAACATCGCCCTGGATGGACTGGACACCGTCAGCTTCCGACCTCGGCGATCACGCGGGTGGCGACCCTGCCGAAGGCGGTGCGCAGATGCACCCCGAAGCCACCCTTCGCGACCGCCTCTTCGGCGACGAGCGGCACCGTGACGGGCTCCATTCCCGGGACCTCGATCACCAGATCGGCGATCTTCTGGCCAAGCTCGACGGGCGCCTCGACCGGCCCGGTGTAGGCGATTTCGCCCTTCAGCCCGTCGCGCGCCAGCGAGGGCACCAGGATCTGCACGTCCTTCTCGGGCACGAGACCCACGCGCGAGGAGGCGCCGAGCCAGATGTCGGCCTCGGCGATCCGCGTGCCCCCGGGCACCACGGTCTTCAGCGCGAATTCCCGAAACGCCCAGTTGACGATGCGCTGCGATTCCTCGGCGCGTTCGGTGGCATCCTTCAACCCGCTGACGACGAAGACGATCCGCCGCCCGTTCTGCACCGCCGACCCGACAAGGCCGAAGCCGGCTTCCTCGGTGTGGCCGGTCTTGAGTCCGTCCGCCCCGATTCCCATCGACAGGAGCGGATTGCGGTTGAACCGGTTGTCGGGCGCACGGCCGTCATGCTCGAATTCGGTGATCGAGAAATAGCCGTAATATTCGGGAAACTCGGTGATGAGCCGCACCGCGAGGGTCCCGAGGTCGTGCATGCTCATCTTCTGGTTCGGATGCGGCCAGCCCGAGGCATTGGAGAAGGTCGAATGGGTGAGCCCGATCGCGGGGGCGCGCTCGTTCATCTTCTTGGCGAATTCCTCTTCGCTGCCGGCAAGCCCCTCGGCCACCACGACGCAGGCGTCGTTGCCGGAATTGACGACGATGCCCTTGATCAGCTCCTCGACCGTCGGCCGGTCGGTCTCGTTCAGGAACATGGTCGAGCCGCCCATCGCCCGCGCCTTCGAGGACACCGCGAAAGTGTCGTCGAGCCGGACCCGGCCGTCCTTGAGCGCCTCGAACAGCATGTTGATCGTCATCAGCTTCGACATCGACGCGGGCGGCAGCGGCTCGTCGGCGTTCTTCGCCAGCAGCACCGTGTTCGTCGTCAGGTCATAGACCCAGGCCGAGCGGGCAAGCGTGTCGAAGGCGCGCGCGGGGAGTGCCGCGAGAAGGGCGAAGGCGAGGATGACGGCGGCTCTGATCATGGGGCGGCAGGGCTCCTTCTAGTTCGAGACGGGATAGGCGTCGGGATAGCCGATGCCCTTCACACGCGCCACCAGCTCGTCGCGTTCGGCCACCGAGGCGGCGGGGCCGACGATCACCCGCCAGTAGGTCTTGCCGTTGCTCTGGTCGGAGCGGACCGCAGCACCCATGCCGGCCGCCGCCATCTGGTCGGCGGCGCGTTTGGCGTTGGCCTCCTGGCTGAAGATGCCGATCTGGATATAGCCGCGTTTGACCGCCGCGGCAGAGGGTGCCGGCGCGGCGGCGCCGGCTTCGGCGCGGTCGATGGCGGCGGCGGCCGAGGCGGCGACCGGGTCGAGCGTCGTCTGGTCGATCGCCCCGGCACCGGCGCCCGCCGCGACCGGCGCGGCGGTGACATCGGCGACCGCGGGCTTTTTCCTGAGGAAACCGAAGAGCCCGCCGGCCTTCTTCCTGGGCGCGGGTTCCGCCACGACCGCGGCGGCCGGGGCCGCTGCGGCCGCACCGGCCTCCGCTGTCTCGGGCACGGCAGCCCCTGCCGCCGCCGTCGCGCCCGCTGCGGCGCCGGCGTCTGCGGCCGCCGTTGCGCTGGCGTCTGCGGCGGCAGGCGCCGTCGCGGCGACCTCCGTCACCGCGTCCTCGGCGCCGATCTCGGCATCCGCCGGCACCGGCTTCTCCTCGCGCCTGAGCGCCACCACGCTGAGGTCGGCGGGCTGGCCCGCGAGCATTCCGAGCGTCTCGGCCGCGTCGGACGAGACCTGCAGCCCCGGGCCCGGCATGTCGCGTTCACGCCGGAAGAGCGCGCCCACGACCGACTTGCCGTTCTTCGGGTTGCGGATGATCACCCGCTCGGGGTCGGTGACGCTCGAATGCGCCACCCAGACGCCGCCGAGCGAGGGCCGTCCGTCCCAGAGGCCCTGTCCGGTCAGGTTGAAGACCTGCGGCGCCTCGACATCGCGCTCGACCGACACCGGCGAGAAGGCCGCGCCCGCGGCGGCCGGTTCGTCGCCCGCCGCGTCCGGCCCGGTGCCGGCCACGCAGCCCGAAAGCGCGAGCGCACATGCAACGCCGAGCCACGCCTGTCTCTGAAATGTCATCCTCGCCCCCAATTTCCGCGCGGCCGATGCCCCGCGTCCTGCCCAAGAAGCGGGCCCGCCTTCCGTCCGGAAGCCGGCCCGAGCTTCATGCCCGAATTCCCGCGCCGTTGCCGCGCTTGGCGGCCATACTAGCGGGTCGGCCGGGGCAAGAAAAGTCCGCCTCCCCCGCCCCGCGCGGATTTCAGCGCGGTCCCGCTTTCAGAATCGCCCGAGGCGCAGTAAGGGGCGGCTGCCGGAGGAGTGGCAGAGCGGTTTAATGCACCGGTCTTGAAAACCGACGTGGGTGCAAGCCCACCGTGGGTTCGAATCCCACCTCCTCCGCCACTTGCCCTCGCGAAAGCGTTCTCCCCATCCGGCGGCGGCCGGATTTTCCCGTTGTTTTCGAGGGTTATGCGGGAGGGGCTGAGCACTGGCACCTGCGCCAGGAGGCATAGGAGCGGTCTCTCAGGGCCGATATTCTCCGGACCTCATGACTGTGCGGATTTGGTGAATTTCTTGTAAGCTGTTGTAGAAAGAGGGAAATTTCAAGCCGCGGAAATTTCTTGAATTGGAGTCGCGTTTGCGTCTGCCGCGACCGGGTTCGGAAGTTCTCAGGCCATTGCCCGTTCCAGTCTCTGTTTCCGACGCTCCCAATCGGGCATCACTTTGTCGAGGAGCTCGAAGAATGCGGGGCCGTGATGTGGCTCGGCCACATGGCAAAGCTCGTGGGTGATGACATAGTCGATGGCGTCGACAGGCGCCTGCACGAGGCGGCGGTTCAGCAGGAGGCGGCCTGCCGGAGACATGGATCCCCATCGCTGCCTGGTCTGGCGCACGATGAGCCCCTTCGGCCGAAATGTCTCGGGATCCGGGAAGAGACCGAGACAGAGTTCGATCCGCTCCGGGAACTTTATGTGGGCCCGATCCCGGTACCAGGCATCGACCAGTTCGCGCGTTACTTCCGGCCTTGTCGGCCGATGAGTCTGCACGACGATGAAGCCGCGGATCAGCTTCACGCCTTCCTGCACATGCGGCACGACCTTCAGCCGGTACTGGCGCCCGAGGTAGAGATGCGTCTCTCCGGCGACGAACCTGCGCTCCGGCGTCCGCGGCAGGAACTGTGAGAAGTACCGTTGCTGCCTTGTCACCCAGGCTGCCCGCTTCCGCAGCTTGGCTTCTATGGCTTCCAGCGTCGCGTCTTCCGGGGCTGCGATCACCACCGACGCATCCGGCTCGACGGCAATCTCCAGTGTCTTCCTCGGGCGGCGGACGATTTCGTATCGGATCTCCTGCTCGCCGTAACGCATGCAGTGCAACTCGCGCGTCATGCCGCGAACCGGGCCCGGGCGAGGTCCATGATCTTCAGTTCGAGATCGTCGAGCACCTCAACGGGGAGGTCTATGCCTTGCTTGTCGCGGAGAACGTCGAAGAAGTAGTCGTCTATGGCGTTGCGTAGATTGTTCTGGGCCACTTCGTTCGACCAAATGTCGACGATCAGGTGCGATTTGATGATGTCGATGATCTGTTGTGCGATCGATGCGGCATCGTCGCATCCAACCAGCGTGTCTCCCTTGGTCCTGAGCTGACCGTCCAGGATCCCGAAAAACGCCTGTGCATCCTCGTCGCCTCGGATGCTTTCCGGAACATCCCGTCCCCGATCCTTGCGGGCCACCTTGCTCGCGAGGTCCACGACGCTGTTCAGGTACTCGCGCTCGGACAGCCGTTTCTCGCGGTAGGCACGGATGCTCTCTTCGAGCAGTTCTGAGAACTGTTTGTAGAACGTCGGGTCCTCATCCATCTTCTCGGTGATTGCCCGGCGGGTCGCGCTGGCGATGCGGTCGGCCCTCGAGGCCTCGGAGACCCCAGTCTCCTCGACGACAGCCTTCAACGCATCGGGATCGTTGATGTTGACCACCTCGATGATGGTCTCCGCCGGCATCGCCACAACGTGGTCATCGAGCAGCTTCTGGATCTTCGGCTCGAACTCTCCGACATCCACCGTCTCCTGATAGCGAAGCTGGACCGAGCGCTTGAGTTCGGAGAACTGCTTCCAGTCGCGCTTCAGGGCATCGACCTTGGCCTCGTCGAAGACATCGAAAAGCTTGTCGGATGAGAGCGAGATGTGCAGGCACCGGCTGAATGCCTTGAGGCGTGCGTAGAACTCATGGCGCAAAGCCTCGTCAGCGAGATGCTGCTCGAACTGCTCCATGTCCTTCTTGTTCCGCACAGGCTTGAAGAGGTCCCAGAGCTGGTCGTGCAGCTGGGGCAACTTGCGGATCTCCTCGCGGACGTCATGGACCGTCCCTGCGAGGTCGGCCGCCTCGTAACCCTCAAAGGCGCTGTACGTCGTCAGGGCGCTGTCCAACTCGCCCAGCAGCCCCTCGTAATCGACGATGAAACCGAACTGCTTCTCCGAGCCGCCATCCTCGTAAAGACGGTTCACGCGCGCAATCGCCTGGAGAAGGTTGTGTTCCTTCAGGGACTTGCAGACGTAGAGCACCGTGTTCCGGGGGGCGTCGAAGCCGGTGAGGAGCTTGGAAACGACGATCAGGATCTCCGGATCGCAGGAGCCCTTGAAGGCATCGATGATCTGGCGGTTGTACTCCTCTTCGGTCTTGTACCGCGCCATCATCTGCGACCAGAAGCGGCGCACGAGGTCCTTGGACTCCTGGTCTACCTCCTCGTTGCCCTCGTTCTCGTCCGGCGGGGAGATGACGATCGCACTCGAGATGTGGCCGATCTCGTCGAGAACCTCCTTGAAGCGGACCGCCGCCGCCTTCGAAGGAGCAACGAGCTGTGCCTTGAAGCCAGTCCCCTGCCAGTGCTGGCGATAGTGCTCGGAGATGTCGAACGCCTTGGCTCGGATGGCCTGGTCGGTCTTCGACAGCGCGTCCATCCGGGAGAACTTGCGCTTGAGGTCGGCCTTCTGGCTGTCAGTCAAGCCCTCACTGATCTTGTCGAACCAGCGGTCGATGACTGCGCCCGAGACCTGCTGCTCGACAAGCCGTCCTTCGTACAGCAGCGGAACGACGGCACCGTCGGCGACCGCCTCGTCGATGGCGTAGCGGTGGATCAGCCGCCCGAAGGTCGACAGCGTGTTCTTCTCCTTCTTCAGCAGGGGCGTGCCGGTGAAGCCAAGGTAGCAGGCCTTGGGCAGAAGGCGCCGCATCTTGGCGGCGAACTGGCTGTGGCCGCCGTAGCGCCCCGTCTGCGTCCTGTGGCTCTCGTCGACTAGTACGAAGATGTTCGGATCCTCGTCCGCCAGCTTGCTGTTCTTCAGCGCCGTGTCGAACTTGTTGATGATTGTGGTGACCAGCGGAGCCTTGTTGTGGACGAGATCCAGAAGATGCGCCCCACTCGTCGCGCGGACCGGCTCGAGGTCGCAGGACTTGAAGGTGTCCTTGATCTGCTTGTCGAGATCGTCGCGGTCCGTGACGATGATGATCCGCGGGTTCTCGATGCTGCGTTCCAAGGCAAGCGAGCGCCCCAGCATCACCATGGTCAGCGACTTGCCTGAACCCTGCGTGTGCCAGATCACGCCGCCCTTTCGGGCGCCGCTGATATCATGCTGCTTGACCGTCTCGACGGCGCGCCGGATCCCGAAGAACTGCTGATGGCGCGCGACCTTGCGGACACCGCCATCGAACACCGTGAAGCGACGGATGAGATCGAGAAGCCGCTCGGGGCGGCATAGCGCGTAGACTGTCCGGTCCTGAACCGTGACCGCGCGGTCGCCTTCGGCGGCCATCGCGTCGAAGTATGCACGTGCGCCTGCGAAGTCTCCGGAGAATATGGCGTCCTTCTCCGCCCCGGTGAGAACGCGGTTCGCAAAGGGCGCGATGGCCTCGTCAGTGTCTTCCTCGTCGCGCCAGGTCTGCCAGAACTTCCTCGGCGTCCCGACAGTAGCGTAGCGCGCCTCGTTCCGGTTCATGCCGATCAGCAGCTGAGCGAAGTGGAAGAGCTGCGGGATGTTGTCCTCGTTCTGGTAGCCGATCAGCTGGCTGTCCGCCTTCTTCAGGCTCTCTGTCGGCCGCTTGTTCTCGATCACCATGATCGGGATGCCGTTCACGAACGCGACGATGTCGCAGCGCTTGGTCTGGCTCGACGCGGTCCTCTCGACCGAGAACTCGGCACTGACATGGAAGACGTTGTTCTCCGGTCGGTCCCAATCGATGTAGCGGAACGAGTAGCTCTTCGAGTCGCCGTCGATGGACTTCGTAATCGTCGTGCCGAGGACGAGCGTGTCGTATATGTCCTGGTTCGTGCCGCGCAGACCCTTCAGCCGATCTGGCGTGGGCTTGAGCCGCCGCATCGCCTCGTGCGCGTCCTCGAGGTCGAAGCCGTACTCACGGCCCCTATGCGTGAAGCGGTTGATGCGCATGAGCTGTTCGGCGAGCACATCGTCCAGCACCACGTTCCGGAGGCGCCCGCCGCGGAGGCGCAGCGCTTCCTCTTGCGAGAGCGGGGTGAACCCGAGCGCCACGAGCAGCTGCAGCGCCGGAACCTGGGACTGGTGTTTTTCGCGGGTATCGAACCCATGGCCTCGATCCATCACGCCCCCCACACCTGGGCGGATCCGGCATCGAAGAACGCAACAGACAGCGGGACACGTTCATCACGGTGAGCCCCAAGGGCGTTCGCAGCCGACCTGATCGCCTTGTTGCCATCACTATTGGGATCGCCATAGAGACCGACGTAGATCTGCCCGATCTTGCCGCGAGCAATCTTCTTCAGAATGTGCTGGTCGTTCTCGGCCAGGCTATGCCCAAATATGAAGAGCGCATCATTCCTCTGACCCATTTGCGAGGAGAAGCTCTTGTATGAATGGTGCAAGTAGGCGCTGTGCTTGATCTTGGCCAGCTTCTGATTGCTTTTGCCTTCGGCTACGAAAAGCGGGAACTTGCGCGCTCCCATGGCTTCGCGAGCTTGCTCAAGCAGGGGTTTCCCAGTGTTGACCCAGGTGTATTTCTGGAGCTCCGCACCAGCATCGAACAGGTGCAAAGCGCCGTGGAGGTAATGAACGCGCTGTCCGTGCGCGCCGCTCTCGCCCATCCAGTTCACATATTCCGGCTCCGTGTCCTCGTCGCGGCCAAAGCCATCGTTGGCAGCAAGGCTGATGGGATCGTCGAAACCCATGTCCTCGTGCATCAAGGTCCAGTAGAGCAAGAGGTCATAGTTTAGGGTGTAAACCTTTCCGTCTTTGTTCCCATCCCCAAGGAAGTGAGCCAGAAACCGTCGGCACGCCCAGAACTGCTCGTCGTTGATCTCATTCGGAATATTAGGATGATTGTTGGCCACCGTCTGAATGAGGATATCTTTCAGGGCTTCGGCATCCGCGGCCATTTGAGCGGCCGCCTCCGTTGCCTCCTTTGAATAGACGGGGACAACACGCGAAGCGTCCTCCAGCATCTTGATGACATGCTCGAAGTCCGTCGTTCCGACTGCGTCAAATACCGCAGGCAGGCGGGGCGCCGATGAAAAATCCGCCTGCTCAAACAGCGAGCCGTATGTGAAGATCTTCGGACGACAGGCAATGCTGAAACCGTTGCCAAGCAACAAGTGCCGCTTCTTGAATTGCGCTGAATGCTCAATGGCTTCATCGAATGTCAGGAGGTCTGCCATGCGTCACCCTTTCGGCGGATAGGGGTCTTTTCCATAGGTGTTCCGCTCACGGATCTTGCCGTCGCGGCCCTTCAGGAAAGCTTCCCCTTTGGTTTCGGCGGCCTTCCCGCGCGAATGCGCCCAGGCGTCGGACTGGGTGTCCGTGACCTTGCTGGCGCGCGTCGCGCCTTCGCGCTTGGACTCCCACTTCCCGTCCGGGCGCTGCTGGGTCCAGTAGTTCTTCTTATCCGGCATGTTCGGTCTCCTCGGTGGCTGCGGAGGGGTCGAGCGGCACGCGCCATTCGCCCGTCAGGAGCTTCTGCATCAGGCCGCGCTTTTGCAGCGTGACGGCTTCGATCTCGCGCTCTGTCGCGGCCAGGTCGGCGCGCGCGGTGTTCAGGACGGCGGCGATGGCCTTTTGCTCGTCGAGTTCTGGCAGGGGCAGTTTCAGCGCGGCGAGGTCATCGTAGTAGGTCCGCTGCCGCACGCTGCCCGAGCCGCCGCTGTTGATGTAGTGGGCCCACCAAGACGTCTTGCGCAGGTGGTCGAGATAGTCGGGGTCGAGTCCGTCCGCGTTACAAGCGAAAACCACGTAGTCGGGGCTGACCAGAACCGCGTCTTCGCGCTCGTTCATGGCGATGGAGCCGACGTTGATGCGCATCGGGTTGTAGGCGAAGGCGCGCGGCGGCAGGCGCTTGTAGCGGCTGATGTCGCCAGCGATTGTCTGTTCCCGCATGGGGACGACGCCTTCGGCCTTCGTGACGCCCATGACGAAGTCGCGCCCAAGCCCCTTGGCCCCGTTCCGTTTGGTAAGTTCGTGAGTCACAGCGCCGAGGCGCGTCGGCGCCCAGTTGCGCCGCTGGCCGTTCAGGCGGAGCTCTCCGAACAAGAGGGCTGCACGAAGGCCTACGAGGCGTTGTTCCTTCGCCGCGCGGAGTGCGCAAAGCCTATCCAGCGCTGTATCCCATGTTCGGAGCAGCTCTGAGATCCGACGCTGTTCGGGAACTGGCGGGAATAGGAACCGATATGATTTCAGATCCGCATTGGTGATCTGGTTTATCGTCGCGCCGAGCGAGCGATGAACTTGTCTCACGAACTGCTCAGTATTGAGAAGTTGAAAGACGTAGTCGTTCATTTGGCTGCGAAAGACGGCCATGAATGCTCCGAAGGCACTCCCGTCAGCTTGTGCGTCAATCCGCGCAGCCTTGCCGATCAGGGCCCTGCTGCCGTTTCTGACACAGATGAGAATATCCCCCTCGCGAACGATTGCGCCGTTCGGCACTTTGCAAGAGACATAAACGTTGTCGTCGTAGGCAAGTCGCCCATCCCTGATGTTTGACGAGCGAAGAACCAATGTTCCTCCGGACTCGACCACATCATCGGGTGAATAGGTTAGGCCGATTTTACACTCGCCTAAGTCACCCAGACACCTGTTACTCCACCCATCACGCATCGCCACGCCCCTTTTTCCCGGCCTTCGCGGCATCGGCGATGCGTTTTAGCTCCTCGAAGTCGTCCACCTCGGCCGCAGCCTGCCGCGCGGCGTCCTTCCGCTTGGCGTCGAACGCGTCATAGCGATCGTGGGCGATGCGCTTCGCTGCATCTGCCGAGATCGAACCGGCGCCCTGCAGCTTCGGCAGTTCGTTCGAGGTCAGGAAGGTGTCGAGCACCCCCTCCCACTCGGCCAGCCGCATGGTCTGCCGTCGCGTGGCCCGCAGCTCGGCGGTGTTCAGGAAGGTCTCGACGATCAGGTTGAGCTCCCGGATCTCGGCTTCACCAAGATAGTTCTTGGCCGTGCCGACGTCGGACTTGCGCAGCGGGCGCCCCCTGTCGGCGTTCTTCCACGTCGTCAGCCCCATGTTCGGCTGATCTGGATTGGCCCGGGCGCGGATCAGTTCGCCGGCCGTGTGGCTGGTGACCGCGTAGAGCATCTTGTTCTGGATCGTTGCATAGAAGGTGTTCACGGTCGGCGACTTGGCGTCGTAATCCTCGCTCAGGGCGAGGATGTCGCGGACCTTCTGATAGAACCGCGCCTCGGACGCCCGGATGTCGCGGATGCGCTCCAGCAGTTCGTCGAAGTAGTCCCAGGCGGGATCCTTCAGGCGCTCGTCGTTCATGACGAAGCCCTTGACGAGATACTCCTTCAGCGTGGTGGTGGCCCAGCGGCGGAACTGCACGCCGCGAGGGCTTCGCACGCGGTACCCGACCGCAAGGATCGCATCCAGGTTGTAGGTCTTCGTCCGGTATGCCTTCCCGTCCGCAGCAGGTATCAAGGATTCCTTGACAACTGACTCCGGCGCAAGCTCCCCGTCCGAGATGATGTTGTTAAGGTGCAAGCTGATATTCTGCTTCGTCGTGTCGAACAGGTCGGCCATCTGCGCTTGCGTCAGCCAGACGGTCCCGTTGACGGCCCGGAGCTGAATCTCGGCCTGTCCGTCCTCGGTGCTGTAGAGGATGATTTCGCCATCAGACATCGACACCCAGCTCCTTCAGATACCCGGCCATCTTCGCCCGGACGTCGGCAAGCTCCGCCTCGATCCGCACGATGTCCTTCTGCACGGCGGCGACGTCGATCTCCTCCTCCGGCTCGAACGTGTCGACGTAGCGGGGGATGTTGAGGTTGTAGCCGTTCTCGGCGATCTCTTCGGGGCTGGCCCGATGCGAGTACCGCTCGACCTCGGCGCGGGTGCCGAAGGTCTCCAGCACCCTGGCCACATGCGTCTCGTCCATCACGTTCTGGGTCTTGCCCGGCGTGAACTCCTTGCTGGCGTCGATGAACAGCACGTCGCGCCGGTCCGCGTTCGCGCCGCCTTCCTCGCGCGAGCGGTCGAAGATCAGGATGGCGACCGGGATCCCCGTGGTGGTGAACAGGTTGGCGGGCAGGCCGACGACGGCATCGAGCAGGTTTTCCTCGATCAGCTGCTGGCGGATGCGCCCCTCGGCGCCGCCCCGGAACAGCACGCCATGCGGCACGATCACGGCAACGCGGCCGGACTGCCGCTTGGCGATCTCGATCATGTGGGTAATGAAGGCGTAGTCGCCCTTGGATTTGGGCGGCACGCCGCGCCAGAAGCGCTTGTACTGGTCGCTGTCGGCGTCCTCCGCGCCCCACTTGTCGAGCGAGAACGGTGGATTGGCCAGCACCACGTCGAAGCGCATGAGGTGGTCGCCCTCAACCAGCGCCGGGCTGTTGAGCGTGTCGCACCACTCGATGCGGGCGGCGTCCTTGGCGTGCAGGAACATGTTCATCCGGGCCAGCGCCCAGGTTGCCCCGTTTACCTCCTGCCCGTAGAGGGCGAAGTTCTCGGACCCGACCTCCTGCGAGGCCTGGATCAGCAGCGAGCCGGAGCCGCAGGCAGGGTCGCAGATCGTGTTGCCGGGCTGCGGCGCGGCCAGCTTGGCCAGCAAGCGCGACACGGCCGTGGGCGTGTAGAACTCGCCCGCCTTTTTCCCGGCGTCCGAAGCGAAGCGCGAGATTAGGTAGATGTAGCACTCGCCGATGATGTCCTCGGTCACCCGCGACGGGCGCAGGTCGAGGGCAGGCTTGGCGAAGTCCTCGAGGAGGTTCTTGAGGCGGCGGTTGCGATCCTTCGGGCGGCCGAGGTTGGCCTCGGAGTTGAAGTCGATGTTGCGGAATACGCCATCCAACTTCGCGAGGTTCGAGTCTTGGATAGCCTCCAGAGCGACGTTGATCAGTTCGCCGATGTTGGGCTCGTTCCTCTTGGCATACAGGTCGTAGAAGCTGGCGCCCTCGGGCAGAATGAACCGCTCGCGTTCGAGGCGTCGACGAATGCGGGCCTCGTCGCCGCCGTACTGCTTGCGGTAGGTTTCGAGGTGGTCGTTCCAGAGGTCCGATATGTACTTCAGAAACAACATCACGAGGATGTAGTCCTTGTACTGGCCGGCATCGACGGCGCCCCGGAAGGTGTCGCAGGCCGCCCAGGCGGTCTGGTTGATCTGCTGTTGGGTAATCTGATCGGTCATCAGGCAATTTCCTTCTGGTCGGCGCCCTTTGCGGCCTCGCCGAGAATGGCGCTTACGAGTTCTTCTCGGCGAGCGGCGAGTTGACGTAGCAATTGCCCCTCCTGCCGGGCGAGGGCATCGAGTTCAACGATACGTTTCTGCGTGGGCAGGTCAGGCACGGCAATCTCGAGGTTCTCGAGGACCGCCATCGGGATCATCCTGAGGCTTGTGCCCTGCGCTTCCGCGCCGAGCCTGCGCTGCGCGTCGGGCTGGTTGATGGCCCAAGCGAGGTATTCTGGGAGAACGCGGGCCCTGTCAGGGCGAACGATCACCAGCGGAACGATGACCACGACGGGCTCCGGCAGCGAAGCGGGAATGGCCGCCGCGGCGTTCGGCTCGCCACGCGATCGAAAGACGACCTCGCCACCGCGGACGAAGTATCGGTCGGACAGCTTGTCCAGGTCGTACCTCTGGAAGTCCGGTCCTGGCGCTTCGCCGTTCGTTCCGACGTCACGCAGCTGAAGCGCCGGCACGCCACCCTCCGACAGCGGATCGAGCCTGCCGCGTGCCGTGTAGCCGGAGTGAATGTCCGAGAGCTCCGCGAGCCGCATGAAAGAAACCTCTGTACGGTGATTTACAGAGATATAAGTGAGCTCGCCTCGTGAGTCAATCCTCCCAGATGCAGTTTTGGCTCTACAGAGTAAAATGCTGGGCTTGGTGCTGCCACGTGAGCGGGAACGGCTCCAGCACCTGCGTGAGCGTCACCTCCGGTCCCTGCCTCCCGTCGAGGACCGCTTCGACGATGTCGGGCGCGAGCAGCGTCAGGCGCAGGACACGGGTCATGTAGGAGGCCGCGATGCCCTCGCGCTCGGCCAGTTCGGCGACGGTGGCGAACTCGCCCGACTCCAGCATCCGTTTCCACCGGAAAGCGCGGGCCAGCGCCTTGACGAGCGTGCTGTCCGCGCGCCGTGAGTGCGTGGCGCCCTCCGGCAACTGCATCTCCTTCCGCCCGCCGCGCTTCACGACGCGGAAGGGCACGTGGAGCGTCACCGTCTCGGGGATCGTCGCTCCACGGTTCATGCGGCCGCCTCGATGCCGCCAGCCAGCATCTCTCGCGCGAGGCTGCTGAGGCCGTCCATCCGGAGCCGGACGTTCAGCCCGTTCGTGCCGATATCGACGCGCTCGACCAGAAGCGCGACGATGCGGGCCTGCTCGGCTGGGAACAGTTCGTCCCACAGCGGATCGAGCTGCTGCAGCGCCGCGCGGGCGTCTGCCTCGGTGATGTCGTCGGCGCGTGCGCGCGCGGCCTTCCACGTTCCTGCAACGATCTCCGGCTGGCGAAACACGACGCGGAGCTGGTCTATGACGGCCGCCTCGATCTCGGCGGCGGGGACTCGGCCGACCGGACAGGCCCCCGCGCCGTGCTTCAGCACCGTCTGGCTGACGTAGTAGCGGTAGAGCCGGTCGCCCTTGCGGGTGTGCGTCGGCGAGAAGGCCGCGCCGTCCGGTCCGAACAGCAGCCCCTTCAGCAGCGCGGGCGTCTCGGCGCGGGTCCGCATCGCCCGCTTGCGCGGGCTCTCCTGCAGGATAGCATGCACCCGGTCCCACGTCTCGCGGTCGATGATGGCGTCGTGCTCGCCGGGATAGCTCTCGCCCTTGTGGACCGCCTCGCCAATATAGGCGCGGTTGTTCAGCATCCGATACAGGTACTTCTTGTCGATCCGGTTGCCGCGGGGCGTGCGGATGCCGCGCTTCGCGACCTCGCGGGACAGTTCCGTCCCCGATCCGATCTCGAGGAAGCGGGCGAAGATCCAGCGGACATGCTCTGCGGTTTCTTCGTCCACAACCAGCTTGCGGTTCTCGACGCGATATCCGTAGGGCGGCACCCCGCCCATCCATATCCCCTTCTTCCGGCTGGCTGCGACCTTGTCGCGGATGCGCTCGGCGGTCACTTCGCGCTCGAACTGGGCGAAGGACAGCAGGATGTTCAGCGTCAGCCGGCCCATGGAGGTGGTCGTGTTGAAGGACTGCGTCACCGAGACGAACGTCACGCCGTTCCGGTCGAACACCTCGACCAGCTTGGCGAAGTCAGCCAGCGAGCGGCTGAGCCGGTCGATCTTGTAGACCACGACCACGTCGACCAGCCCGTCCTCGATGTCCTCCAGCAGCCGCTGCAGGCCTGGGCGTTCCAACGTCCCGCCCGAGATGCCGCCGTCGTCATACTGATCGCGGACGAGCACCCATCCCTCGGATCGCTGGCTAGCGATGAAGGCCTCGCATGACTCGCGTTGGGCGTGGAGCGAGTTGAACTCCTGCTCCAACCCTTCCTCGGAAGACTTGCGCGTGTAGATTGCACAGCGCTGTTTCCGGATCATTCCTGATTTTGCCGGCGCCTTCGTCATGTCCGCGCCCTCCGGTTCTTCAGGCCGAAGAACACCCAGCCGTTCCAGCGCGTGCCAGTGATGGCACGGGCGATGGCCGATAGCGACCTGTAGGGCCGTCCCTGCCACTCGAAGCCGTCCGTGGTCACGGTGACGACGTGCTCGAAACCCTGCCATTCGCGGATCAGCCGCGTGCCGGCGATGGGCATGGCGTCGGCGCGGACGCGGCTCTTCTTTCGGTCGCCGCCGTCCAGTTCCTCGCCGAGCCGCTCCAGCCGCCGGACGGTCTCGGGTTTCAGCCCGCCATAGGCGAGTTCCTGGATGCGATAGGCCAGCCGGCTCTCCAGGTAGCGTCGGTTGAACGGCGGCGGCTCGCTGTCGAACAGATCACGCCACTGCGCCTTCAGTTCAGGCGTCGTGGCGGTCTTCAGCGCAGCCAGGCGAGCGGGAATGGGATCGTGGGTCGTCATGCGGGTCTCCGGTAAGTTGGAGTTGCATGACGGCATCGGTCGGCCGGAGAGTGTAGGCGAATTTCTCCAGTATCGTCAGAAGGTTCGCCCTCTTCCCGCAGTCGAAGTCGGACCAGCCCGAGCGCCAGCAGGCCGCACAACTCGGCGCGGCGCTCGGCGGGGGTCATCTGGTCGGGCGGCAGCGGGTTTGAACCCCGCTGTGGATTTGTCGGCACGTTTCGCATGAGGGAAACGCTACCCGCGCACCCTCCGAAAACAATCGGATTCAAAGACTTATGGGATTCCCGCGTAATCCTGCGCAGAGGATAGGAACCGGCGGAGCATCAGTGACGTGTCGCCGGCGCGACCTGTGCATCGGTGTCTAGAACCAGCGCCGATCTCCAGAGCGGCGTCTTCATGAACACCGCCTCCTCGAAGCGATAGCTGGCCGTTCCCCGCTCCTGCTGCAACAGGCCCGCCCAGCAGAGCGGACGCAACACCTGGATGTAGAGCTGGCCCATCACCTCGTCGTACCGTGGGAGAGGTCCTGTCTCGGGCTCGCCGAAGAACACGCGGCGGAGGTGCGTGCCCGTGGCGCCGTCCTCGGTCTCGACGTTGAGCACGTTCAGGAACACGTCCCAGTTGCCCAGGATCGGCGCGTCGTCGAACCGCGACATGCTGGCGTGGTTGATCCGGAACAAGAAGAACGGGACGACCGTGCCGAAAATCCGGCCGGGATGGCCCGTCAGCGCCTGGCCGGTCTTGGTCAGGCGGAACTCACCCTTGTAGTGCCGCCCGAGCTTCATCGCGATCATCAGGTCGTGCAGCACCATAAGCGGGGCGAAGTCAGGCTCGTTCAGCACCTTGTTGACGGCGAAGAGGTCCGCCTCGGTGTGGCCGGGCCAGTCGAACTCTGCCGCGGCCCAGTGCACGAAGACCCGCTTGAACGCCTTGGACGGCGTCAGGGGGATGCCGCCATGCTCACCGATCCAGGCAAACGTCTTCTCGACCCCGCGCACCAGCGGTGAATGCGCCAGCGCTGGCTCGGTATCGTTGATCTCCCGGAACGCGATCACCTCAGATCTCCCGCGCGAACCAGCGGATGCGGCCGACGATGTGGATCTCGTCGGCCGTTCTTTCGTATTCGGGGTAGTGCTTGTTGTCGGAGATGACGCGCACCGCGGGCGGGTCGCTGTTGGGGATGTGCTCGAGTCGCTTGGCCACCAGACCCATCCCGTCGTCCAGTACGAAGATGCCGGGCGGGTTCGGCGCGCGGCGGGTCATGTCGACCAGGACCGCGTCGCCGCTCAGCAGCGTCGGCGCCATGCTGTCGCCCTCCACATGCATGATGCGCAGCTGCGACGGGGTGGCCTTCAGGCTGTTGCGGATCCAGGAGCGGCGGAAGTGATAGACGCGCCCGGGCGTGTCGCCGTCTTCGGTCACGACCGCGCCGCCGCCCATCGCGGGGCGTGGGGTGGCGTGCGCGATGGCCACGAAGGCGTCGTCGGGATTGTCCACGAAGGGGGGCGTGCCTTCGACCTCTCCGATGCCGTGGATCAGCCAGTCACGGTCCACCTTCAGCACGCGGGCGACCTCGGCCAGCCGGTCGATGCCGGGGCGCGCGGAGCGACCACGGAGGATGTCGTAGACGAAGGAGCGGTTCACGCCGGCCATCTCGGCGACGTGGGCGGGACTGATGCCGAGCTGATTGGCCCGGGCTCTGAGGCGGTCGGAAAGCGTGTGGTGCTCGGTCATGTCATCCCCACCCATCTGTGGATAAAATAGGATAAAATCGGATTGATCGAAGCCCGTCAAGCGAATAAGAACATAAAGTAAACATCTTACACGGGAATCGGCGCGGAGGGCAGTGAATGCACATCGACAAATCGTACTTCACGCTCCCCGAGATCCTCGAGCGGTGGCAGATCACGGAGGCGGACCTGATCTACCTTGCTGAGAACGACAAGCTCCGCCTGTCGGTGCGCGTGTTCGGCGTGCCGATCGAGTTCGGCGACTACGAGGAAGGCGCCGACGGCGAACCCTACCGCGTGCCGCGGGAACAGAGCCATTACAGCGGTCTGCTCGATCTCCACGCCCGCGACGTGTTCCAGCTTTTCCGATGCGGCGAGGTCCATCTCGACAGCTTTCGGACGCCGAAGGCCGACTACGCGAAGACCTGGGGCGATGCGCAGCCCGTCCTCGTCATGATCGGCGATCTCCTCCTAAGACGTGACGAACGTGACCGTTTCGAGATCGAGACCGGGTTCTCGCCTGGTGGACAGCCGATGGAGGAGGCCCCCTTCATCCACTCGGCCGACTACTTCGAGGTCCGCTGCAATGGATGCCGGTTCAAGCTGGGCCCGATCCAGGCGGAAGTCGTGCGCGCGCTGCACGAGGCCGCGCAGGCCGGCGCGCCCTGGCAGAACGGCAAGGCGATCCTGTCGCGCGCCGGCTCCAAGAGCCTGCGCATGGCCGACGTCTTCAAGTCGCAGAAGGACTGGCGGCAGTTGATCCGGTCCGATCGGCGGGGCGGCTACCGCCTGAATCTCGACTGACCGATCCCCCTCCGCCCGGTTCCCCGTGGGATCGGGTGGGGGACGAGTGAGGGATGGTGGGGGATGACGGCACCCCGCCGGCGGCCAAACGCCAGTCCTGCAAGGGTCAGCTGATCCCCCTCTACATCCCCCGCTGATCCTGACGACATCCCACAGCGGAATTTCGCATGGTCTCCTCGACAACGAGAGGAGACACCGATGCTGCAGAGGCATTGCCTGAACCAGAAAGAGCTGGCCCGGCGCTGGGGAATCTCCCACCGGACGCTGGAACGCTGGCGCTACAACGGCCAGGGGCCGACTTTCCTCAAACTCGGCGGGCGCGTGCTTTACCGGCTCGCCGACATCGAAGCCTTCGAGCAGAGCCAGCTTCAGCGCGCCCTGAAGATCACCGAGGCGGTCGCGCGCGTCGGTCATTCGCCCCGCCGGCTGACCGCTGACCCCGCGCGGGCCGCACGGGTATGCTGATGGTCGCCGCAACCCCGATCGGCGCCCGCGTGGCGACGCCGAAGGTCACCGATGTCGAGCTCTACGCCTGGATCGCACAGGCCGAGGCTGGCGCCCGGATCGAGTATCACCGCGGCTTTCTCGGGATCGATGTCACGCCGGTGATCTCGACCCTGCCGGAGCCCGAGCGCCGCCAGCTCGCCGACCTCGGTCAGGCCGCGCTGGGCGCCTTCGAGAAGGGCCTCGTCCACCTCGTGCAGGAGCGCGTGGGCCCCGATCGCTTCGCTTACATCGCCGTCGCCCGTCCGAGACCCAAAGCCGCCGCCACCTCGCTCTCGGCGCTGCTCCTCGAAGAGCGCGCCGCGTGATGGCCCTGCCATTCCCTTCCAACGGAGACCCCGCCATGCCGCACCCCAACAATGCCCCCCGCTTCGACGATCTCGAAGGTCTCGCCATAGGCGACATCGCGGCGCTGCCGCCCGAGATGCTGCTGGATCTGCAGACGACAGCGCTCGCCGAGACTGCCCGCGTGAAGCGGCTGCGGGACCGGCTCGAGGCCGGGATCGCGCGGCGCTACGAGACCGCCGCCGCGGCGGAACGGGCTGCGCAAGGCAAGACCAGCGGCACCGTGCGGGTCGAGGACGAGGGTGTCGTGATTATCGCGGACCTGCCGAAGAAGGTCACATGGGATCAGGACCAGCTCGCCGCCATGGCCGAGCGCATCCGCGCCGCCGGCGACGATCCGACCGAGTATCTCGAGATCGCCTACCGCGTCCCCGAGCGGCGCTACGGCGCCTGGCCCGTGGCGATGCGCGAGGGCTTCGCGGACGCGCGCAGCGAGACCACCGGCAAACCCGCCTTCCGGCTCGAGGTTCGAGACCGGTGACGCGCGGCGGCGGGACGCCCGAGCGGCAACGCCGGGCAGGTTCCCCTTCGGCACCCGGTCACCCCCGCCGCCGCGCACCCTGAACGCAACCTTCGGAGAACCCCATGGCCTTCCGCATCATCACCGCCGACGAACGGCTCTCGGCCGCCGAGAACAAGACCTCGCTCGCCATCTTCGGTCCGCCCGGCGTCGGCAAGACGACGCTCCTGAAATCCCTGCCCGCCGATGAGACGGTCTGCCTCGACCTCGAGGCCGGCATGAAATCGGTGCAGGACTGGCGCGGGGACTCGATCCCGGTGCGCAGCTTCACCGATTTCCGCGACCTCGCCGTACTGATCGGCGGGCACGATCCGGCCCAGCATCCGAAGTCCTGGTACGGCGCCGAGTATCACGCCTGGCTGCAGCAGCAGTATCTCGGCACCGGCATCGAGGACTTTCTCGCCCGGAAACGGATCGTCTTCGTCGACTCGATCACCGACCTGACGCGGCAGGCCATGGCCTATGCCCGCCAGCAGCCCGAGGCCTTCTCCGAGCGGACCGGGAAGCCCGATGTCCGCGGCGCCTACGGGCTCCTGGGCCGCGAGGTGATCCAGGCGCTGAAGCACCTGCAGCACGCCCGCGGCAAGACGGTGATCTTCGTCGGCGTGCTCGAGAAGGTGACCGACGAGTTCGGCACGGCGACCTGGCAGCCGCAGATGGAGGGCACCAAGGCCGGGCGCGAGTTGCCGGGCATCGTCGATCAGGTGGTCTCGATGCAACTCTTCGGCCGCGACGCCAAGGGCGACTGGACCCTGGATGAGACCTCCGCCGACCGCCGCCTCGTCTGCCGCTCCGGCAATCCCTGGGGCGTTCCCGCTAAGGACCGCTCCGGCCGCCTCGATGTGACCGAGGCGCCCGATCTCGGCGCGCTGATCGCCAAGATCGACGGCCGTGCACCCGCCCACACCGCCACCCCTTCCTGATCCAGACGCAAAGGACAGATCCATGAGCTACGATCTCAACGACGCCCAGCCGCAGATGGCCCCCATCGGCGAGCTGATCCCCGACGGCACCTTCGCCAAGGTCCGCCTGACCGTGCGCCCCGGCGGCGTGGACGGCGCCACCCCGATGGACACGAAGCTCCTGAAGGCCTCGCAGTCGAGCGACGCGAAGATGCTGGACTGCGAGTTCACCATCCTCGAGGGGCCACATGCCCGGCGGAAGTTCTGGCAGAGCTTCACTGTGGCGGGCGGCAAGGTCGACGAGAAGGGCCAGTCGATCGGCTGGAAGATCTCCAAGTCCACCTTTCGGGCGATGGTCGACAGCGCTCTCGGGCTCGATCCCAGGGACGAGAGCCCCGACGCCAAGGCCAAGCGGGTGCTGCCCGGGCTCAAGCATCTCGACGGCATCGTCTTCGCCGCGCGGATCATGGTGGAGCCCGCCTCCAACCCGCAATACCGCGACCAGAACCGGATCGCGAACGTCGTTCTGCCCGACGAGCCGCAGCACGGCCCGATCATGCGCGGCGAAACCGTGCCCCCGGAGCCCGTCAACGCGCCGCCGCGGAAAGCCGCGAGCGCGCCGGCGCCGGGCTGGCAGGCGCCTACGCCGGCATGGGATGCGCAACCGCAAGCCCCGGCGGCGGCTCCGGCCTGGGGCGCACAGGCGCCCGCGCCGCAGCCCACGCAGCAGTCGCCCGCCCAGCAGTCGCCCGCGTCCCCGCCGTCCGCGTCGGGCGGAGCGCCGGCGACCGGCATGCCCGCCTGGCTCAATGGGTGAGGCGCGGTCGGCAGCACGGCGGCGGAGGTCAACCCGGCCTTCGCCGCCGCCCGAGGCCCGGCGCGATCCTGCCGGGCCGATGACCCCGGATGAATGGCAGGTGCACGTGACGCGCGAGGCGGCGCTGGAGATCGGACGATGGCTCGAGGCCCGAGGAAGACTGCACGCCCCCATCGCAAGCCTCAGCCTCGGCGACCTCGAAGCCATGGCCACCAACGCGATCTCGCGCTGGATCGTGCTCCAGTCCGAAAAGCTCCAGAGGGCGGGCTGGCCGCCCGAGGACCCGATCGCGACCTTCTTGCTCGGGTAGCGCTCTGCGCCGTCTGCGCCCGCGAGGCGCGCGGCTTCGGCTACTGCCACGGCCTCCGCTGGGATCGCCATCCCTACCACCGCTTCTGCTCGCGCCGCTGTCAGGACGTGGGCAGCGCCATCGCCCAAAGGAACAACGGCATGATCGACAAGACCGCGCGCGAGGCCCGTGCGATCCGCGATGCGCGGACGCTCTTCGCCGAAGCGCTCACCGAACTCGGGCTCATGGAGCCCTTCTTTCACCGCAGCGCCGAGGACATCGACCGCCTGATCGAGGCGGCGGTCACCGGCTACATCGACAGCATGCAGGACCAGGCCGCGCGCAAGGAGCGCACCGGCACGGGCCTCGACGACCCCATTCCGTTCTGAGGGGGCGCGCGATGATCGACCTGAACGACGACACCGCGTCCAGCAGCTGGAAGCCTCTGCTCGAGGCGGCCACCGGGAACGCCGTCACCGACTTCGAGATCGAGTTCTGCGACAGCCTCCGCGAGAAGCTCGCGCGCTTCGGCGAGAGCGCCCGGCTGACGGACGCGCAGTTCCACAAGCTGACCTGCATCGCGCAGGCCGGCGGGTTCTGGGAGCGCGAGCGATGATCGACCTGAACCATGGCTCGGGCTTCCTCTACGGCGCCGACGCGCCGCGTCCGCCCATCGCGGAAGCCGTGTCCGTCGCCATCGACACGGCGCTGACCGCGCGCCACCGCGCCGAGCGTCCGCGCACCTATGTCAGTTCCTCGGGTCTCGGCCGCGACTGCCTGCGCCAGATCCAGTACGACTTCCTCGCGGTGCCGAAGGACGAGGGCCAGGAGTTCGCGCCGCGCACGCTGCGCATCTTCGAGGCGGGCCATAGGGCCGAGGACATCGTCGCGAACTGGTTCCGGATCGCTGGCTTCGACCTGCGCACCGAGCGCCCCGACGGCCGCCAGTTCGGGTTCGAAGCGCTCGGCAGGCGCTTCAAGGGCCATATCGACGGCTGTTTCGTCTCGGGCCCGGTCGCGATGGACTATCCCGCGCTCTGGGAGAACAAGGCGCTCGGGGCGGCCAGCTGGAAGGACGTCGTCAAGCGAGGCGTCAGCCTCGCGCGGCCGGTCTATGCCGCCCAGATCGCGCTCTATCAGGCCTACATGGATCTGCCCGCCCCGGCGCTCTTCACCGCGCTGAACCGCGACACGATGGAGCTGCACGCGGAGCTCGTGCCCTTCGACGCGCATCTCGCGCAGGAGATGTCGGATCGCGCCGTCGCCGTGGTGCGGGCCTCCGAGGCCGCGGAATGGCTGCCGCGCGCCGCCGCCGAACCCACCGCAGTCCTCTGCCGCGGCGGCATGGCGGCCGGCAAGTGGCACGCCCCCTGCGCCTGGGCGAAAAGATGCTGGAGTGAGCGGCCATGATCCCCGATGCGTATGAGCTCAAGCGGATCGTGCGCGCGCATCGCGAGCGGTTCTGGTGCTCCGACCTGCTCGGAGCGGCGGAGTTCGCGCCGATCTATTTCTTCGACGATCAGGCCGCCTTCGATGGCGAAATCGTCGACCGCGCGATGACCCGGGTCTTTACCGGTCCGCTCCGGCTGCCGCATTCGTCCGTGATCTTCGAGGTGCGCGAGCAGCGCGCGTCTCCCTCGGGCCTGATCGTCTGCGCCCGCGCCGACGGCGACATCGTCGAGGCCACGTTCCTCATGCGCCAGCGGGCGCCGCGCGGCTGGACGGATTGCCTGGTGCGGATCTGGATGCATCCGGACGGCAAGGCGGAGATCGAGGGCAACCCGGCCGAGCGGAGCGACGAGACGGTCCGCGGTCACGGCGAAGTCGCCGCCGGCATCGTGTGGCGCGCACTGACCATTCTCGGCGCGACCCCGGACATCCGCGACCGCAAGGTGTCGCTCGCGAAACGGTCCCGCCTGTCCCGTGAGGGCGTACGCGGTTGGGTCTGGCGTCAGGTCGCCATCGATCCCGCTCGCCTTCAGGCAGCGACACCGCCGCAGGGCGGCAGTCACGCCAGCCCGCGCTGGCATATCCGACGCGGTCACTGGCGGCAGCTCGCCGACGGGCGCCGGGTCTTCGTCCGTCCGTGCGAGGTGGGCGATCCAACCCGCGGTGGGATCGTCAAGGATTACGCAGTGGAGATGCCCCAGCCATGACCGAGTTCACCCCATCCGCCACCCAGGCCGCCGCGATCCGCGAGATCAAGGAGTGGTTCGAGACCCGAACCGAGCAGCAGCAGGTATTCCGCCTCTTCGGCTATGCCGGGTCGGGCAAGAGCACCGTCCTGAAGTTCGCGCTCGACGAGCTCGGCCTCTCGCCCCACCGCAGCGCGCGGGACGGCCGATGCGTGCCCGGCGTGGTCACCGCCACCTTCACCGGCAAGGCCGCGCTGGTGCTGACCCGCAAGGGCACGCCCGCGCGCACCATTCACAGCCTGATCTACTCGGTGATCGAGTCGACCGAGGAGGAGATCGAGGAGGCCGCCCGAAAGATCGCGCTGGCCGAACGCGACGCCCTCCGTCTCACCGGGTTCGCGCGCACCACGGCCGATGCCGCGATCGAGGCGATGCGCCAGGGGCTCTCGGCGATGAAGCACCCGCGCTTCGCCCTGAACCCGCAGAGCGACGCGGCCGACGCCCGGCTGATCGTGCTCGACGAGGTGTCGATGGTCGGCGAGGAAATGGCGCGCGACCTGATGAGCTTCGGCAAGCCGATCCTCGTCCTCGGAGATCCGGGCCAGTTGCCGCCGATCCGGGGCGAAGGCGCCTTCACTCGCGACGAGCCGGACGTGATGCTGACCGAGATCCACCGCCAGGCGGCCGAGAGCGCGATCATCCGCCTCGCCACCATGGCGCGGGAGGGGCGGCCCATCGGCTTCGGCGTCTACGACGATCATGTCGCGAAGCTCCGCAAGGGCGACATCACGCCGGAACAGGCGCTGCGCGGCGGCCAGCTGATTTGCGGGCTGAACGCCACGCGGCTGCAGATCAACAACGCCATGCGCGCGGCCGCCGGTCTCGGCGGGACCTGGCTACCCACGGGGCCGGCCGAGAAGATCATCTGTCTCAAGAACCAGAACGATCTGGGGCTGATCAACGGCATGTTCGTGACGCTCGAGGACATCGTCGACGAGGGCAGCCTTTACTTCTCCGCCGTCGTCCACGACGAGGACGGGCGCCACATCGGCGAGCCCTATGAGGACGGGCGTCCGGGCCGGCTGCGCATCTACAAGGGGCATTTCGAGGACCACGTCGCCTACGACGACAAGCGTCATGACCGCGACTACAAGGAGAAGCGCCTGTTGACCGAGGCGACCTTCGGCTGGGCGATCACCGCTCACAAGGCGCAGGGGTCGCAGTGGGAGAACGTGATCGTCTGGGACGACGGGCTGGGCCGCAGCGAGATCGACCGGCGCCGCTGGCTCTACACCGCGATCACCCGCGCCGAGCGCGGGCTCGTCCTGCTGGCCTGAGGGGCGCGATGATCGACCTCAACGACATCGCGGTCCCGAAGACCCGGCACGATCTCGCGGCGGTGAAGGAGCGGCTGGCCTGCACCGCCGCCGACTGGCTGCCGGGGCTCTTCCCGGAGGCCCGGCTGGCGCGCGACCGTCGTTCCTTGCGCTGCGCCGACCTCTCCGGGCGCCCGCCACGGAAGGAGGGCTCCTGCACCATCCATCTCGACGGGCCCTATGCCGGCTGGGGCTTCGACTACGCCACCGGCGAGCGGGCCGGTCCCATCGACCTGATCGCCCAGGCGACCGGCCTTTGCGATGGCGCGCTCTTCGACGAGGCGGCGCGGCTCGCGGGTATGGTCCATCCAGCGCCGCGGCCTGCGCCGGCGGCGCCCTTGCGCGCGCGCCCGGATCATTCTTCCGAGATCGCACGTCTCGTCGACGGGGCCGTTCCACTCGCGGGCACGCTGGGCGAGACCTATCTGCGCGCGCGCGGGCTGTCGGATCCCGGATCGTCCGACTTGTTGTTCCATCCCGACTTGCCGGACTTCGACAGCTGCCGTGGCTGGCCCGGCCTCATCGCGATCCTGCGGCTGCCGGGCGGGGAGCGCGCGCCGGGTATCCATCGCACCTTCCTGCTCGACGACGGCAGCGCCAAGGCGCCTCCGGGCAAGAAGATGCTGGGCAGCGTGAAGGATGCCGTGGTCCGGCTGTTACCGATGCCGGAGGATGGTCAAATCGGCATCGCCGAGGGGATCGAGACGGCGCTCGCCGCGCACGCGCTCTTCGGCATGTCGGTCTGGGCGGCGCTGTCGGCCGACGGTCTGGCGCGGTTCCAGTGGCCCGAGGGTGCCCGGCGCGTCACCATCTACGCCGATGCCGGAGACGCCGGCCGCCAGGCGGCCGCAACGCTCTCGGACCGTTTGAACAGGGCCGACATCCCGAACGAGATCGTCGCGCCGCTCCACGGCGACGACTTCAACGACGATCTGCAGCGCGGCGCTCGCGCCGAGGATTACGCGCACGAGACAGATACCGCAGCCGAGCCGCAGGCCGGAGATACGGTCGACCCTGAAACGGTCACACCCGTCGTCGCCTCCGCAGACGATCCCGCGACCCTGATCGCCGCTGCCGAGGCGCTGACCAATCCGCCCGAGTTCGAAGCCCTGTCCACGCTGCTCGGGCGCATCGCGTTGGCAAGGCTCGACCCGCTGCCCGAACGGCAGGTCATCGCGCGGATCAAGTCCGCGACCGGGATCGGCATGTCGGTCCTGACGCAGCAGCTGGCCGAGCTCCGCCGCCGCGTAAACGCCACCGGCGATCCAAACGCGCCGATCCCGAAGCCTTCCTGGTTCAGGCGCCTGCGGCTCGACCTCGCGGGTGCGCCCGAGCGAAACGAAGCTAACGTCATCGTCGCACTGACCTCCGATCCGGCCTTTGCCGGCGTGCTCGCCTTCGATGAGTTCGGGCAGGAGATCGTGGTGCGCCAGCCGCTGCCGTGGGACGCCGGAATCGCCCCCCTCCCGCGCCCCTGGGAGGACGCCGACGACATCCGCACCGCCGAATGGCTGCAACTCCGCGGCATCAACGTCGCCCCGGTGGTCGTGAGCCGCGCTGTCGGCGCCGTCGCCCGCGAGCTGCGCATCCATCCCGTCCGCGACTGGCTCGACACCCTGAAATGGGACGGCACGCCCCGGATCGAGACGTGGACGAGCGCCTGTCTCGGCGCCGAGCCCACGGCGTTCAACCACACCATCGGCGCGCTCTGGCTGATCTCGGCCATCGCCCGCATCTACCGGCCCGGCGTGAAGGCCGACCACATGCTGATCCTCGAGGGGCCGCAGGGCGCGCGCAAGTCCACGGCGATCAAGGTGCTGGCCGGTGAGGAATGGTTCACCGACGAACTGCCCGAGCTCGGGTCGAAGGACGCCGCGCTGCACATGCAGGGCGTCTGGATCGTGGAGATCGCCGAACTCGATGCCATTGGTCGCGCCGAAGTCTCGCGCATCAAGGCCTTCCTGACCCGCACCACCGACCGCTTCCGTCCGCCCTATGGCCGCTACACCGTCGAGGTGCCCCGACAGTGCGTGTTTGCCGGCACCGTGAACCCCGACACCTACCTTCGCGACGAGACCGGCAATCGTCGTTTCTGGCCGTTGCGCTGCGGCGCCATAGACATCGCTGCGCTCGCGCGTGACCGGGACCAGCTCTGGGCGGAGGCCGTCCACCGCTTCCGCGCCGGCGCAATCTGGTGGATCGACGACCCGGCGCTGCTGGAGGAAGCCCGCGAGGAACAGGACCGCCGCTACCAGTCGGACGCCTGGGACGACCTGATCGAACACTGGCTGACGCACGAGATCCGCACCGTCTCCGATGGCTTCCCCGACTACGACAACTCCCGCACCGAGAGCGTGCCGCGCCCGGAGCCGCTGAGAGATGTGTCGGTCGGCGAGATCCTCGAGGAGGCCATCGGGCTCGAACCCGCCCGTTGGACCCGAGGCGACCAGATGCGCGTCTCGGCCTACCTCAAGGCAAATGGCTGGGAGCGGTACCGACGCCGCGACGAGGGCGGCCGTGAGGCGCCGCGGGAGTGGCGGTATCGGAGGGGGCAGGATCGGACTTGACTGACCCTAAACCATGGGACGATCTAGACTCCCTTCGAGCCGCCAAGAAAACCGACTTCGTACTCTTCCAGATCCTCGTGCCGCGCCACCCGCAGGTGCCTCTTGAGGATCGTGGTTTCCTTCCGCAGTTCAGGTGGCCTGACATCTTGGGGCATTGAAGCACCGCCGATAAGGAAAGCTCCGTTGCGCCCCCAATCACGGAGGAATAGCTGCAGGTTCTCTCCCGAACTCGGTTCCATGATCAGTGATCTTGCGACCACGAAAAACATCTCGCCGATCACCGGCCGCGCTTCCAAGTTGGTCGTCAGAATGACGGCGTAGTGCGATCTCGGACGACCCGGCAGGTCCGTCACGATAGTCACCAGGAGTTCACCGGCTTCATCTTCCGACCCCAGCCTCTCCCGCCAGGCTTCGAAGATGCGATAACCGGCATCGGAATTCTCGAACATCAAAGCCAGAATGGGCAGACCGACAAGTGACAGCTTCATCACCGCGACACCCCTCCATTTCGCGGCGTTCCAGAGCGGGACGTCAATGAGAGATCGGGTCTTCAGTTCTCGATGGCTGCGTATTGCCCCGAATGGCTGATCCGTCGTGTCACCTGACGTCGGTCCTTCTGGCGCGGAAACTTCGGGCAATGGAAGAACCGCTCGAAAAGGAAAAGGCCGTGGGGGATCAGCACGAAAATGATCCGCGATGCTGGCAGGCGTGACCGGCGTCTCCTTCAATACCCGGCTCATGCTGACACCCAATCCGAGCGAAGTCATGATCCGGCTGATTGCCGTATCGCTGTCGAGGAGCGTCTCAAGCGACTCGGTCCCGTCCTTCAAGATGCAGGTCTGACCAATGATGTACGCGACTGTCGTCAGCAATGCATCTCGCGCATCCGATGCTGTCCTTGGCTCAGCCGGATTCCAATCGGCTGGCCATTCGAGCAGGTCCTGCGACGCGGTCTCGTCAAACTTCGGGAAAGGAGCCGCAATCACATCGCTCAACACTACACGCACCTCGTAGCGCTCGCGATGTGCGGCGAAGCCGGCTTCGAAACCGGTCGCCAGAAGCGTTTCAGCCATTGAGATCAGGAGTTGCGCAACCAAGGCGCATCTCGCTCCCTTGTCGCCGGAGATCGTCAGCTGCAGCCCGAGGACATCCGTTGTGAAGGCGAATGGACCGTCGAATTCTCCGATCAGGCCATGGCGAGGCAGGGCGCAAGCGGGTTGCGCCGAAAGCTGAGCAAGCATTTCAAGATTTGTTGCGCGATCTTCGATCGCCGGGCCGAGAGCTTCGTCTTCGTGGCCAAGAGCATATAAGAGGCAAGTGGATGCTGCCGGTAACTCGATTGCCATGAGGACATCGGGCAAGCTCTGGAAGGCTGACAGATCCGCCTCCCGCGCATTCAGGAATTTGCCTCCGAGTGAGAAGTCGAAAGTCTGAAGTGTTTCGCGTGCTCTATTCTTCGAATCTTCGTCGAAGGGCAACGATCCAAGGATGCCGCGTGAGACTGCGACGACGTCCAGTAACTCCGCGACAAGACCAAGTTCCAGATCGATCCATCCCAACAGGAGGAATGTGGGAAGTATCTCACTCGGGGGCACCGACGACTTTTCGGCTTGTATCACGATTGCTGATAGACCGAACAAAGCGGTGGCTCTAGCCGCCCATGGTAGCCCGGCCCCGCGATAGGCTACAGCGAGCAGGTATGCCGCTTCCACCAACTCATCGAGGTGCTCTTCCTTTGTCAGGCATTCGACAACGGTGCCAAGGCGGCGAATAACCTCGAACCGATCCCGTTCGATGTCAAGTTGCCGAGCGCGGCGCAAGAAAAGCATACCACGTGCCGTCTCACCGCGCCGTTGTTGAAGCGCGTCGCCAAGATGGTCGACGACGCGGGACAACGTTGCGTTTCCTCCGAGCGTCTCGCCGAGCATTTCCACGAGCTGCTCCAAGCGATCAAAGTCATACTCCATCAATCCGCGGGCGGCGTCGATGATTTCGATGATCTGCGATAGTCGTGTCTCGATCGAACTCAGGTCGCTGGCTGCCAGGTCCACCATAATGCCACGCATCAACAGAAGCGTCCGGGCGGTCAGCCTGTTGTTGGGCAGAGTCTCGTCATTCCACATCGACTCAAGACTGGCCTCCAGACGTTCCCATGCCGCTTGTACGTCGACATCCACACCGTCTGAGGTGGCTTGGGCAAACGGTCCTGACAGCCCGAAAAGCAGGTTCGTGGCCCTCTCGATTGCGGATGCGTGATTGAGAGCGAGGGCGCGCTCCTCGATGTCGCGGTAGCCATCGCGGACGGCCCCAATATCGTCGAACCAGTGCAGTGCCGTCCAAAGCTTCTCGTAGCGCGCCGCGAGGCTGTGTCGGTCCGCTCCATGGCGGTCGGCGAGCCGTATGGCTCGCTCGAAGCGGCCGTCAGTCTCATATCGTGGTCGCTCAAGTTCTCGGGACAGGATTGCGGCGTCCAGCGCGCATTTCACTACGGCTAGCGGCGCCTCCGCTGCCCGGTCGGGAGCTTCGAGGTCACGATCCAACGACGCCAACCTTTCCCGGCGCTCCCTGTCGCGCGGCCCAATCTTCGATTCCTCGACCTTTTCGCCAATGCCGAGATGGATATAGGCGAGATCGCGGGCATCCTTTTCAATGACGTTGTCTACAATCCAATTCCGGTCGAGAATTTCCACCAAGATGCCATGCTCGGCCGCCAGCGCATCTTGCAGCTCAGAGCGATCTTTTGATCGCGCGTAACGAGATGTGACGAAGAATGCCGTCTTGTAGCCTCGCCGAGTTCCGACCATCCCAGCCACATCAGCGCGTGCCTTTGCCTTCCAATCCCTCTTGGTACTGAAAGCAAAACCCCACCTCTCGTTGCCGCGGTCAGCGCGGCCCTCGAAGTGGCGCTCGACGACCTCCTCGGCGGTCCTGATGCTCTCAGTATCGACCTTGCCATCTCCCCCACCTTCCGGACCCGTTGCCGGCTTCAGGAACGGACAGACAAAGCGCTCGCAGAGAGCCCTCGCGAACCGCTCAAACGCCTGCATGTCGTTTCGTGCTGTGAGCGTCTCCAGTCGTTGTTCCAGCACGTCGCGCGACAAGCGATAAAGCGACCGTTCAGAGCTATCCGAGAACTGCTCTGGACGCCGCATTCGCATGAACTCCGACGGTGAGGGCACCTCGTCGATCATCACGGCAACTTCTTCGATTGGCACGCCAATACTCGCATTTCCAAACCCTAAGGCTACAACGCGTTGAGGAGAGACCCTCTTCGCACTCCCAGATATAGTAACAAGCGGCGATGTGTTCGCATACCGGATTTGGCTTTCTCCCTGACAGCCGAGGTCGACACGGCAGCAAGCAGCTGCCGATACACCTGCACTCAGTCCAGTGACGTCTTGGTCGAACACCGGCTTGCTTCCGGCTTCAAGGCACCGTGGATTACATGGCTGCCGGATCGTCTGTCCCAACCTCCCCAGTAGTCCCAACCCTGTCCCAACCTCCCGAGGAGGTTGGGGACACGAAAAGCCGTTCAAAAACAACGGTGTCCCCAACCTCGCCTTGTGGTCCCAACCTTTTGCTACACATTCATGTGGGAGAACGGAAAAGGTCGGGAACATGTTTTTCTATACGAAAAGAGAAGGACCCCCGTTGGGGAAACCGAGGTTGGGACCGCATCCGTTCAAGCCATTGGAGTAAAACAATAAAGGCTTGTCCCAACCCCCTCGAAGGTTGGGACCACGCGCTCGGAGGTTGGGACCGGGACGGGCAGCGCGTCGATCTTAGCCCGCCGCGTCGTCCCTGGTCGTTTTCGCTTTGGCGCCGACCCGCCGGATGCTAAATCTTGCGGTGACCGAAGCCGAAGGCCCACAGCTTGTGAGCCTTCACGATGAACACACCGATCCCCGCGCAGGACCTGAGCCCCGAAACGGGCGCGATCTCCCGGTCCTGTATCCTCGCCCTCGATCTCGGCACCACGACCGGCTGGGCGCTTCGCAGCCATGACGGACTGATCACCAGCGGTACGGTCAGCTTTCGTCCCGGACGCTTCGACGGCGGCGGCATGCGATACCTCCGTTTCACCAACTGGCTGACCGAACTCGACCGTCTGTCCGGGCCCATCGCCGCGATCTGGTTCGAGGAGGTGCGCCGCCACGCTGGCACCGACGCGGCCCACATCTACGGCGGGCTGATGGCAACCCTGACTTCTTGGGCCGAGCTGCGCGGCGTTCCGTACGAGGGTGTTCCGGTCGGCACAATCAAGCGCCACGCCACCGGCAAGGGCAACGCGCCCAAGGAGGCGATGATCGCCGCGGCGCGAGCACGAGGGTTCTCACCCGCAGACGACAATGAGGCCGACGCCATCGCCATTCTGCACTGGGCGATCGAGACGAACGGGGGCCTGGGATGAGGTGGTATCCGAAAGGCTACGGCGGCACGCGCCGGGATCCGGACCAGGTGAAGCGCGATGGCTGGCATGACGAGGGTCTACTCGCCGTCTCCGTCGACGACGACCGGCTGACCTGGCCGGAGCGCGAGCTGGTGCGTCAGCTCGGGGAGAAGCTGTATGGGCCTCGGGCGAACGACCCGGAGGCCGCCAATGGCTGACTGGACACCCACCATGGTCGAGGACCAGCTCGAGAGCGCGGCCGACGTGTTCCGCTCGCTGCCTGAGGTGAAGCCGCAAGGCTACTTCAACGCCTGGCCCGAGTACTTCCACAGCTTCGCCGACCAGGTCGGCCAAGAGCCTCGGATGCGCCGACCCAAGCCCGGGCCGCGTGACATCACGCAGGCCGAGGATGCTCTGCTCTGGCTGCGCTGGCTCGACCCTGCCGATGCGCGCCTGCTCTGGCGCCGGGCGAACCGAAAGCCGTGGAAGCCGATCTGCTGGGAGCTGGGTTTCAGCCGTGCCACCGCAAACCGGCGCTGGCAGTACGGGATCGCGGTCATCGTCTGGCGACTGAACGGGAAGCGGGTGCCGAGGAAGCGGTCGATGGAGTTCGTGGTGGCGCAGGCGGCGCACTGAGTGTGTCAAGGCTCGACGGGCTCGTGAGACAATTTTCGGCGATACACCGGACGGCGAGACGGATCGCCCCGCTGACGCTATCCATGGCGATATACTCGGGGTCGTGCGCTCAGGCGAACCGACGCTGATCCCGAGGTGGACACCGGGGCTGGCTTCCGGGGTCCAGCCGGGGTCCAGGCAGCCAAGCCATTGTTTTCCGGTTCCTTTCCGGGCCGAAACGTATGCTGGCGGGCTTGGCTCGGCATTTCGCCAGCGACAGGGCCAGATTTTTGGGAAGCCACCGGAGTCCAGCGTTCAGCTGCAACGCCAAGAAATCCTCGTGAATTCAAAAGTCTGACCGGCCGCGCGGGGTGGACACCCCGCGGATGCCGGAGTCCAGCCGGAAGCCGGCGGACCCCATCGCTCCGGAGTCCAGTCCGGCGGATGCCGACCTATCATCGACAGGAACCTGCATGAACCTCGCCTTCGCCCCCGAGCGGATCGAGATGTGGCCGCTTGCGCGCCTCCAACCCTACGCGAAGAACGCGAAGGTGCACGGGCCCGACCAGGTCGCAAAGATCGCCGCAAGCATGGCCGAGTTCGGCTGGACCGTGCCCTGCCTCGTCGCCGAGGACGGGGAGCTGATCGCGGGCCATGGCCGGGTGCTGGCCGCGACGCAGCTCGGGCTGACCGAGGCGCCGGTAATCGTGCTGGGCCACCTGACCGAGGCGCAGTGCCGGGCCTATCGCATCGCGGACAACAAGCTCACGGAACTCGGCAGCTGGGACGAGGCGCTTCTCTCGGCCGAGCTGCAGGACCTGCTGGCGGACGACTACGATCTGTCGCTGGTCGGCTTCTCGGAGGGCGAGCTGGACAAGCTGCTGGCCTACGTCGCGGAAGACGACGGTGAAGAGGAAGGTGGCGCCGGGGGCTCGGTGCCTTCGGTGACCATCCCCGAACCGCCGCGTAACCCGGCCTCGCGCACCGGCGATCTTTGGATCCTTGGCGACCACCGGCTGCTCTGCGGCGACTCGACCTCGCACGACGACGTCCGCCGGCTGATGAACGGCGAGCGCGCCGTGCTGTTCGCGACCGACCCGCCGTATCTCGTCGACTACGACGGCTCGAACCACCCGACCCGGATCAAGGACTGGTCGCAGTCCTACGGCGTCACTTGGGACGACAGCAGCCAGGGCGCGGAACTCTACGACGGCTTCATCGCGGCGGCGGTCGCCGGGGCCATCGCCGAAGACGCTGCCTGGTACTGCTGGCACGCCTCCCGCCGCCAGGCGATGCTCGAGGCTTGCTGGGAGAAGGCGGGCGCCTTCGTTCACCAGCAGATCATCTGGGTGAAGGACCGCGGGGTGCTCACCCGTTCGCATTACCTCTGGAAGCACGAGCCCTGTTTCATGGGCTGGCGCCGCCCGAACCGGCCGCCGAAGGTGGCCGAGCAAACGCTGCCTTCGACCTGGGAAATGCCGTCCTTCGCGAAGGACGAGCGCCCGGACCATCCGACGCCGAAACCGCTCGACGCCTTCGGCATCCCGATGCGCCAGCACGTCGCCCGCGGCGGGCTCTGCTACGAGCCGTTCTCGGGCTCCGGCTCACAAATCATGGCGGGCGAGGCAAACGGCCGCCGCGTCTTCGCGATGGAGATCAGCCCCGCCTATATCGATGTCGCCGTCGAACGCTGGCAGGCCGAGACCGGCCGCGACGCGATCCTCGATGGCGACGGCCGGACCTTCGCCGAGGTGAAGGCCAAGCGGCTGGGCGAGACCCCGGCCGCGGCCGAGGGGGCCCACGCGGCCTGACGACGTGGATGGCGTGGCTCTAGCTTCCTCCGGCCTGCCTGCCGGAGCCGACGACGTGTGCCTGTTCGGCCTCTCGCTCTGCTCCGGCGCCGGCGGGCTCGACCTCGGGCTGCACCTCGCACTCCCCGGATATCGCACTGTGGGTCATGTCGAGCGGGACGCCTACGCCGCGGCCATCCTCGTGGCGCGGATGGAAGACACGGCCCTGGATCGGGCGCCTGTCTGGGACGACGTTGCAACCTTCGACGGCCGTCCGTGGCGCGGCGCGGTGGACATCGTCACTGCGGGCTATCCGTGTCAGCCGTTCTCCGTCGCGGGAAAGCGTCGGGGTGCGGACGACCCGCGGCACCTCTGGCCGCATGTTGCTCGGATCATTGGAGAGGTCGAGCCGCCCTTCGTCTTCCTCGAGAACGTCGCCCATCATCTCCGCCTCGGCTTCCCCGAAGTCGCCGGAGGGCTGGTCGGCATGGGCTACCGCCTTGCGGCGGGCCTCTTCACGGCGGCGGAAGTCGGCGCACCCCACCGGCGCGAACGGCTCTTCATCCTCGCCCACCGCGAGCGCGACCACCTGGCCGACCCCGCGCGCCTGCTCGGGGACGCGCTCGAGCGGAGGCAACCGGACGGAGATGATGCGCCTCTGGCCGACGCCGCTGGCCGACGACAGCAAGGGGACGCGGAACCGGACCAGCAATCGCAGCGAGACGGCGCGCCCGCGCAACGACGGGACGACGCTCTGCGATGCGACGCGAATGTGGATGACGCCGACGGCGCGGGATCACAAGGACGGGGCGACGAGCCTCGCGAACACGCCGGTGAACGGGCTGCTTGGCCGCCAGGTCCTGGTGACGCCGATGGCTGGGAGCGATACCTCCGATCCGCGCCGAACCTTGAACCCGCTGTTCGTCGAGGCGCTGATGGGCTGGCCCACCGGGTGGACCGGCTTCGGCTCTGTGGCAACGGAGTGGTCCCGCTGGTCGCGGCGCATGCGCTCCGAACTCTCGCAGCTGAACTGCTGGCCGATGGATGAGGGGGCGCAATGAAGCAGAGCCGGGCCATGTCGCTGGTCGAGGCCGTCGCCAACGTGGCGGTGGGCTATGGCGTCGCGGTCGTGACGCAGATCCTGCTCTTCCCGGTCTTCGGGCTGCACACGACGCTGGCGCAGAACCTCAAGATGGGGGCGGTGTTCACGGTGGTGAGCATCGCGCGGTCCTTCGCCTTGCGGCGGCTCTTTGAGGCGATCCGGGTCAGAACGACAAGACCGCCGCTCGATGCGAGCGGCGGCCATGTTCGTCGTCGACTGCCTTATCGGCGCGATTTCGGTCCTGCGATCAGACGAGATCAGGCCTCCAAGCGGTAGACCCGCCCGCGGCCCTCAACCTTTTCGGAGGTCACTTCGAGCCCGAGCTTCTTCTTCAGCGCGCCGGCGAATGCCCCGCGGACCGTGTGCGGCTGCCAGCCCGTGGCGGCGACGATCTCGTTGATGGTCGCTCCGCCCTCGGCGCGGAGCATCTCTATCAGCTTGGCCTGCTTCGTGCCCGTGCGCGGCGTGTGCGCCTTAGGCGCGGGGACGGCCTCTGTGGGAGCGTCCTGCGGGGGCTTTGCGCTCGGCGCCGCGTCGGCGCCCGTGGGCGCGCTGTCGCCGTCCTCCGGCTCGATGCCGATGGCGGCGAGGCCTGCGTCGGTGATGTGCAGGAGGATGGCCCGCCCGTCCTCGTCGTTGCGCCAGATGCGGTTGAGCGCGGCGTCGGCCTTGGTCTGGCTGTCGGTCGTGGTTTCGGCGATCAGCCCGCGGGTAAGGAGCGCGCCGACCACCTTGGCAGCCGCGCCGCCGCGAAGGGAGCCGGGGAGCGGCAGGACGTTGCGGTCCTCACGCTGCGCGGCGGCGCTGAGGATCACGGCTTGCGTGTCGGAAAGCTTGGTCATCTGGGGTCTCCGGTTTCGGGGCCGCGACCGTCGCGACCCTCCTACGACCCCGAGCCGCGCAGGGGGCGCGGCAGGAGTTCCGGCAGTGCCGGAGGTCAGCGGGCGTGCTCGCCCTCGCCGAAGGCGCTGTCGGTGATGCGCTTCAGGAGGCTTGCGTAGTGTTCGAGGGTGCCGACATGGCCCCAGTTCACTTCGTCGGGGTGGGCGTTGAAGTGGTCTTCACTCAGCGCCTGCAGGCGCGTGAGCATCTCGTCGATCTCGGCCTTCTTTCCGATGAAGGCGGCGAGCGCAGCTTCCTTGTTGTGCCGGGCCTTGTCGGCGCGGAGTTCGTGGCGCGGGGTGGTGATCGGGTTCAGGCGCGTGGTCATCGTGGTGGCTCCGGGTGAGTTGCATCGTCCTTGTGGGATGGACGTTCGCTCTGTCTCGGAGGCTTATCAACTCGATAACCACATGATCTTGAATGATAATCGGAGCTGTCGATGCAGGGCATGAGCGAGCGCCAGTACGCCGCCCATGTCGGGCTGTCACGCGGCGCGATCCAGAAGGCGAAGACGGCGCGGCGGCTCGTCCTGCACGAGGATGGCAGCATCGACGCTGTCGCATCCGACAAGCGGCGGGCCGAGACGACGGACCCATCGAAGACCAGGAAAGCGCCGGCGCCGAAGCTGAAGCCCGTCCCGGAAGCCGCTGTCGCCGCCGTGAGCGACGTGCTGCGGGAACAGGGGCTTTCTGCGCCAGCCGTCGGCGGCGGCACTACGTTCCTGCAGGCCAAGACCGCGAACGAGGTGCTAAAGGCGCAGGAGCGTCGCATCCGGCTCCAGAAGCTGAAGGGGGAGCTGGTCGACCGCGCCCGGGCGGAGACGCTGATGTTCCGGCTCGCGCGCGACGAGCGCGACGCTTGGGTGACCTGGCCGGCGCGGGTTGCTGCGCTGATGGCCTCGGAACTCACCGCGGCGCTTGGGGACGCGTGCGAGGTGGAGGCGGCGCTGATGCAGAAGGTTCTGGAGGCCCATGTCCGCGCCCAGCTCGACAGCCTCGCGGAGATCCGACCCGGGCTTGCCTGACGATCTCGTCGGGTTCGACGGCGCCGCCGCGCTGCTCCGCGCCTGGTCGCGGGGCCTGCGCCCCGACCCGGACCTGACCGTCTCGAGTTGGGCCGACCGCCACCGGAAACTCGCCTCGCGCGCGTCGGCCGAACCCGGGCAGTACCGGACCGCGCGCACGCCCTACATGCGCGAGATCATGGACCGGCTCTCGCCCGGCGATCCCACGCAGCGGATCGTGTTCATGAAGGCCGCGCAGGTCGGTGCGACCGAGGCCGGCAATAACTGGATCGGCTTCATCATCCATCAGGCGCCGGGGCCGATGCTCGCGGTCCAGCCGACGGTGGAGCTGGCGAAACGCAACTCGCGCCAGCGGATCGACCCGCTGATCGACGAGAGCCCCGATCTGCGGGAGAGGGTGAAGCCGGCGCGATCCCGCGATGCGGGCAACACGATGCTGTCGAAGGAGTTCGCGGGCGGCATCCTGATCATGACCGGGGCGAACTCGGCGGTGGGGCTTCGATCGACCCCGGCGCGCTACATCTTCCTCGACGAGGTCGATGCTTATCCAGCCTCGGCCGACGAGGAAGGCGACCCGGTCACGCTGGCCGAGGCGCGCTCGCTGACCTTCGCCCACCGGCGCAAGGTGCTGCTGGTCTCGACGCCCACCATCCGGGGGCTGTCGCGCATCGAGCGCGAGTACGAGGCCAGCGACCAGCGGCGGTTCTTCGTGCCGTGCCCGCATTGCGGCGCAATGCAGTGGCTGAAGTTCGACCGACTGCGCTGGCAGAAAGGCCGCCCCGAGACGGCGGAATATCACTGCGAGGGCTGCGAGCGGCCCATCGCGGAGCACCACAAGACGCGGATGCTCGAGCGCGGCGAATGGCGCGCAACGGCAACGACCACCGATCCGGCGACGGTCGGCTACCACCTCTCGGCGCTCTACTCGCCAGTGGGGTGGCTCAGCTGGCAGCGGATCGCGCGGGCGCATGAGGCGGCACGGGGCAGCGACGAGGCGATGCGGGCGTTCCGGAACACCATACTTGGCGAGACCTGGATGGAAACCGGCGAGTCGCCCGACTGGCAACGGCTGGCGGACCGGCGCGAGGCATGGCCGGCGGGAACGGTGCCCGAGCGCGGGCTCTTCCTGACCGCGGGCGCCGACGTCCAGAAGGACCGGATCGAGGTAGACGTCTGGGCCTGGGGCCGTGGTCTGGAAAGCTGGCTCGTCGACCACCTCGTACTCGAGGGCGGCCCCGGCGATCCGGCCTGCTGGCAGCAACTGACGGAGCTGCTCGGGCGGACATGGACGCATGCCTCGGGTCAGCCGATGGCGATGGCCCGGCTCGCGATCGACACGGGCTACGAGACCAGCGCGGTCTATGCCTGGTCGCGCCAGGTGGGGTTCGCGCAAGTCGCGCCGGTGAAGGGCGTCGAGGGGTTCACGCGGACGAGCCCGGTGACCGGGCCGACCTATGTCGACGCCACCGTCGCGGGCAAGCGGCTGCGGCGCGGCGCCCGGCTCTGGACCGTGGCCACCTCGACCTTCAAGGCCGAGACCTATCGCTTCCTGCGGCAGGACCGGCCGACGCGGGAGGAACAGGCGGTGGGCGCACTGTGCCCGCCCGGGACGATCCACCTGCCAGACTGGGCGGACGGTGAATGGCTGAAGCAGCTGACCGCCGAGCAGCTGGTGACGGTCCGGACCAGGCGTGGCTTCGCGCGGCTCGAATGGCAGAAGATGCGCGAACGCAACGAGGCGCTGGATACGCGCGTCTATGCCCGCGCGGCCGCGTGGATCCTCGGGGCGGATCGCTGGCCCGAGGCGCGGTGGGCCGATCTGGAAGCGCAGCTCGGGGTGGCGAAGCAGGACGGGTCTGAGCCCGGTCCAGCGACGGCGCCATCCGCCCCAACCCGAACGACGCCGCGCCGACGCACGGTGCGCTCGAGCTACATGAGGTGACCCAATGGCCACGGCCGCAGAGCTCCGCGCCCGCCGCGACGCGCTGACCGCGCAGCGGTCCTCGGGCGTGGCGCGGGTCAGCTATGACGGCAAGACCGTGGACTACCGCAGCGTCGCCGAGATCGACCGGGCCGTCGAGGCGCTGGATCGCGAGATCCCCGCGGCCGAGGGGCGTCGGATCGTCCGGCAGGTCCGCGTGACGACGGTGAAGGGGCTCTGATCGATGGGCCTCTTCGACCGCTTCCGCCGCCGCGGTCCCAGCGGCCCCGCGTCCTCCGGGCTTACGCGGCTCCCCCGGAGCCACGGTCCCTCCGGACTGCGCGCCCGTCTCGAAGGCGCCATGGCGAAGCGCCGGCTGCGCGGCTGGAACCCGCCGCTCGAAAACATCAATGCGCTGGTCGCCTCCGGTGGCCCACGGCTGCTGGCGCGCTCGCGTGAGCTGGTGGTAACCAACGGCTATGCCGCCAACGCCTGCGAGGCCTTCGCGGCGAACCTTGTCGGCGACGGGATCAAGCCCTCGTCGCTCATCGGAGACGCGGATCTCCGCGACCGGGTGCAGCAGCTCTGGCTCGCCTGGACCGACGAGGCCGACGCCGACGGTCTGACCGACTTCTACGGCCTGCAGGCCATGGTGGCGCGGGAGATGTTCGTCGCCGGCGAGTGCTTCGTCCGGCTGCGCCCGCGCCGGGCCGAGGACGGGTTGCTGGTGCCGCTGCAGCTGCAGCTTCTCCAGTCCGAGATGCTGCCCTTCGAGAAGACGGAGACGGCGGCCAACGGCAACCGCATCCGCTGCGGGATTGAGTTCGACGCGATCGGCCGGCGCGTGGCCTATCACTTCCGCCGGCGCCATCCGGGCGACAGCACCGATCAGGGCGGCCCGGTCATGGGCATGGCGATCCCGGAGACCGTGCGCGTGCCCGCGACGGACGTGCTGCACATCTATCGCCCCATCGACGCGGGCCAGATCCGGGGGCTGCCGCATATCGCGCCGGCCATGGTGCGGCTGTTCCTGCTCGATCAGTATGACGACGCCGAGCTGGACCGGAAGAAGACCGCGGCGATGTTCGCCGGCTTCATCACCAAGACCGCGCCGGAGGAGCCGATGCTGGGCGAGGCGGAGGCGGATCTGGATGGCGCGGCCATCGCAAGCCTCGAGCCCGGCACGATGCAGGTGCTGCTGCCCGGCGAGGACGTGAAGTTCTCGTCGCCGGCGGATGTCGGCGGCGGCTACGAGGCGTTCCAGTACCGGACGCTGCTCTCGGTCGCCGCCTCGCTGGGGCTGCCCTATCACCTCGTCACCGGCGATGTCCGGCAGGCGAACTACTCGAGCCTCAGGGCCGAGCTTGTCGAGTTCCGCCGCCGCATCGGCCAGCTGCAGCATGGCGTGATCGTGCACCAGCTCTGCCGCGCGGTCTGGCGGCGATGGCTGGAGACGGCGGTGCTCTCGGGCGCGCTCGACGCCGATCCGGCAGAAGTGCGGCCGGTGCAGTGGATCCCGCCGCGCTGGGACTGGGTCGATCCGCTGAAGGACATCCAGGCGCAGGTGCTGGCGATGGAGGCCGGTATCACCTCGCGGCGCAAGGTGGTCGAGGCCACCGGCTACGACATCGAGGAAGTGGACCGCGAGAACGCGGCCGACGCCGCGCGCGCGACTGGGCTCGGCCTGCGCTACCGCACCAGCCCCGGCGAGACGCAGGGCGCCCGCGCGACACCGGCGACCCGGGCCGAGCCCGGCAATGGCGCCGGCAACGATACGGACGACGGCGCCGCGGCGACCGATCCGGCCACCGAACAGGAGTGACGACATGGCAAGCTGGTATGCGATCCGCGCCCGGGGGACCGGCGCGGAAGTGGCGATCTATGACGAGATCGGCGCCTACGGGGTCTCCGCGAAGGGCTTTCTCGCCGAACTCGGCGCGCTGCCCGACGGCACGCCCGTCGATCTGCGGCTGAACAGCCCCGGCGGATCGGTCTTCGATGCGGTGGCGATCCACAACGCGCTGAAGCGCCACGAGGGCCCGGTCACGGTCTGGATCGACGGCATCGCCGCCTCGGCTGCCTCCTACATTGCCATGGCGGGCGACGAGATCGTCATGCCCGAGAACGCCTTCCTGATGATCCACGACCCCGCCGGTCTCGTGATGGGCACGGCCGAGGACATGCGCGCCATGGCCGAGGCGCTCGACAAGGTGAAGGGCAGCCTCGTCGCGGGCTATGCCGCGAAATCCGGCCGGACGCCCGGCGAGGTATCCGCGCTCATGGCGTCCGAGACCTGGTTCGACGCCGCCGACGCTGTGGCGCAGGGCTTTGCCGACCGGCTGATCGAGCCCGTCCGGATCGCCGCGCGCTTCGACATCGGCCGCTTCTGCAACGCGCCGCCGGTGCTGGTCGAAGCGGTCGAGGTTGAGCCGGAGACAGACGACGCGGCCGATGGCGCCGAGGTCGAAGCGAACGAGGATACCGACGACGCCACCGAAGGTGACAAGGTCGCGGACGCCGAGGACGAGCCGGCGGCCGCCTCCAATGCCCCGCAGCCGCCCGCCGAAACCCCGCCGCCGAGCGGCGCGCCGCCCGATCCCGCCGCGATCCGCGCGCAGGCCATCGGGCATGCCCGCGCCGTGGTCGATCTCTGCCGCCTCGCGGGCCATCCGCAGATGGCCGGCCGCTTCCTCGAAGAGGACGCGAGCCTCGACGAGGTGCGCGCTGCGCTCCTTGCTGCCAAGGCCGAGGCCGAGCCCGAGATCGCGCCACATCACTCGCAGCCCGGCCGGTCCTCGGCCGCGCGCCCCTGGGGCGAGATCGTCGCCCGCACCTTCAAGCTGAAAGGATGACACCATGACCACGCTGGTCGAAGGCAAACACCCCGGCGGCTTCCTCGTCTGGGAAGCCTTCCGCGACTACACCCGCGAGACGATCACTGTCGCCGCGGGCACGCTCGAGCCCGGAACGGTGCTGGGCAAGATCACCGCCTCGGGCAAGTACGCCGCCCACGACCCGGCCGCCGTCGACGGCACCGAGACCGCCGTGACGGTGCTCTGGGGCAAGGCGGATGCGTCCGGTGGCGACGCACCGGCCGTCGCCGTCGTCCGCGGCCCCGCCATCGTCAACCGCCACGACCTCGTCTTCGCGGGCACCCCCAGCGAGGGCGAGATCGCGGCCGCACACACGGCGCTCCTCGCCGCGGGCATCCTCGTCCGCTGACCCAATCCCCATATTCACGCGCGCCCGGACGCAAAACCGGCATCCACTTTTGCTGGGCGCGCTCCAGACAGGAGGCATCCTCATGGCCACCATGGACATCTTCGAAGGCGATGCCTTCACCATTGTCGAGCTCACCCGTGCGCTCGAGAACATCCCCTACAAGCCCGCGCTGCTCTCGGGCTCGAACCTCTTCAGCCCGCGCGGCGTGCGCTCCCGCACCGTCGTGATCGAGAGCCGCGACGGCACGCTGTCGCTGATCCCGTTCTCGGAGCGCGGTTCGGCCTACGAGCAGCAGGTGCCCGACCGGCGCGAGATGCGCGCCTTCGTCTGCCGGCAGTTCAAGAAGCAGGACGTGCTCTGGGCCTCCGAAATCCAGTCCGTCCGCGACTTCGGCTCGGAGAGTGCTACCCAGCAGGTGCAGACCGAGGTGGCCTACCGCCTGCGCAAGCTCCGCCAGGACGCCGAGACCACCTTCGAGTACCACCTGCTGAACGGCATCCAGGGGCTGGTGAAGGATCCGAAAGACCACGCCACGGTCGTGAACTACTTCACCGAGTTCGGCATCACGCCGGCGGCCGAGATCGACTTCGACCTCGACAATGCGAGCCCCGCCTCGGGAGCACTGCGAAAGCGCTGCCAGGCGCTCATCGAGAGCGTCGAGGACTCGATGGGCGGGCTCTCGGCCGGGGCCGTGCAGATCCGCGCGGAATGCGGCTCGGCCTTCTTCGCCGATCTCGTGGCCCACAAGGAGGTGCGGGAGACCTATCTCAACACCGCCGCGGCGGCCGATCTGCGGGGCCGCGTGGCCGACGAGGTCAGCTTCGGCGGGATCACCTTCCGCCGCTACCGGGGCGGCGTCGGGTTCACGGTCCCGACCGACAAGGCGTTCATCTATCCCGAGGGCATCGAGGGGCTCTTCGAGATCTACTACGCCCCCGCCGACACCTTCGAGACGGTCAACACGCTCGGCCAGCCGCTCTACGCCCGCACGATCCCCGACCGGGATCGCGACGAGTGGGTGCGGCTCGAGATCGAGAGCAACCCGCTCCCGATCTGCACCCGCCCGCAGGTGCTGCGACAGGCCAGGCGGACCTGATGACCGCCTTCGCCGCGGCACTGGATGCGCTCTTCGCTGACGCGCATCTGGCGCGCGACGTCGTCTACACTACCGAGGGCGGGGCACCGTCGCTGGTCCGCGCGATCCTGCGCCGGCCGGACGACGTCACCGACTTCGGCGAGGCGCGCCTCTGGTCGGAAACCACCCGGCTGGACCTGCGTCTCGCCGAGGTCGCGAACCCGCGCCCCGGCGACCGCATCGAGATCGACGGCGAGGCCTTCCTCATCCAGGGCGAGCCCGTCCGCGACCGCGAGCGGCTCGTCTGGACCGTCGACCTGCGCCCGGCCTGACCGCGATGAAGCTGAAGCTCGACATCACACCCGATCTCGTCGCCGCCATGGCTGCCGAGGTGAAGGCCGGCGAGAAGGCCGTCACTGCCGCGATGCGCGAGGCGGGGACCGGGCTGAAGACCGCCTGGCGCGGCCAGATCACCGGCGCGGGGCTCGGCCGGCGGCTGGCGAACTCGATCCGTAGCCAGACCTATCCGAAGGCCGGCGAGAGCCTGAACGCCGCGGCGCTGGTCTGGTCCAAGGCCCCGGTCATCATCGGCGCCCACGACACCGGCCCGCTGATCCGGTCGAAAGACGGGTTCTGGCTGGCGATCCCTCTGCCCGCTGCGGGCAAGTCCCTGCGCGGCGGCCGGATCACGCCCGGCGAATGGGAACGACGCCGCGGATTGCGCCTGCGTTTCGTCTATCGCCGCACCGGACCGAGCCTGCTGGTGGCCGAGGGGCGGCTGAACACGAAAGGCCAGGCGGTGGTTTCGCGATCGAAGACCGGGCGCGGAAAGGTCACCGCGCCGATCTTCCTGCTCGTGCCGCAGGTGAAACTGCCAAAGCGGCTGGCTCTCGCTCGGGACGCGGAGCGGGCGTTGGACAGCGTGCCGGGGCTGATCGTGGCGAACTGGGTGGAGCGGCGGATGAATTGAAAGGAAATCACCACGGCCAGAGACGTGCCAGAAAAAACGCATCCTGGCTCGCACACTATTCGAAACTGTGGGTCGGCAGCGATCCTACTCAAACAGTCGGCCACGCTTGCTTATGTAAACACCGTCCGAGAGGTAGGCAGGTTCACCATCGTCGCCGACCGAAAACTCGTCGTAAATCTCTCGCATTTCTTCGTCGGCCCAAGGCTCGTCGACGGAAGGAAGTCCGAGTTTCGTCGCAATCAGGTTCGCCAGGCCCCGAATTGCCTTGGGGTGATCAAACCCCCGGCATAAAAGGTACGGCCGCCCCCAATTGTCGGTGTGGTGCTCGCCCCGACCTAGCACCTCCTCAGCAGCAGCAACCAGTTTCTCGAGGTTGGGATATGCTTGATATGAATCGTCATCTTCCTTAGCTGTGGCGGTCATGAGCGTGTAGCTGTCTCCTTCATGGAGAATACGCAGCAAGACATACTGACCAGAAACCATCTTGGTTTGCTCGTCACGATCAGAAGTAGTGAGTTTGTCGGACCTGCTGATGTCAGCCAAAGTGCCAATCCCTTCGATTCATTTTTCGGAAAAAGTGCGAGATTGAGTTGCTATCTCCCCCAGTCATGTGCGCCACCGTCAGAGGTCAGCCATACACCATCGGAAAGGTAGATTGGTTCGCCTGCACCCCCTAAGGCAGAATAGAGGTCGTCCTCGCCTTCTCGCACTTTGGGCGGCGGCTTCGGCAAGATTTTGGTGGTTTGTAACGGCTCCACCATGGCCTCGAGATTTTCTTCATTTCGCAGAAACGCTTGCGCAAAATCAGCCGTGCGCTCAAGAATGTTGGACAGGCTGCCGTGGAACGGCTGTCCAATGAACGGGCCATCGCTTCGGCTAATTGACAAGGCTGAATTAGGAATCATCTTATCCATTGAGGTGTCGTTTATGATCTGAACATCAATGCCATTCTTCCGCATGAGGATCAAAGAGGTTTGAGTTCTGTTCTGCGCTGAATAGGCCATCCTGTACATCTTGCTGGCAGCGCGACGAGGCACCCAACCAATCTTGTATAGGAAAACGGCTAAATCGTAGGGGCGCGCCAAGCCGTTAACGCTTCGAGAGTCTCCAGACGGCAGGACGATACCATCTTTTGTGAATTTGGCCTCCGAAGCCAAGCACTCGATGGTATTTTGGCAATTCCAATTGAGATAGTTGATATCAGCAATCCTTGCCCACTTAAGTGGACGGTTGCTCATCTTGACTACAACCTCATCTCCGATTTTCAAGTCGGTCCGGAGACAGTTCACAGGGTAAGTGTTTCCCGTGTTGTCAAAAATTACGTGCGCAATGATGTAGGACAACCGAGTCTCCCGCCGATCTTCGGCACCATCGTCGCGATAGAGATGATGGTGGTCAAGAACTTATGCCTTTCAAGAACATGGTCACAACGTGGCGCTCTTGCCGCGCGTCCAAGGTAACAGTCAGAGATGCCCACCCCCCGCGAAACCATCCTCACCGCGCTGCACGCGCGGCTTTCGGCGCTGCCCGCCACCGCCCTCCGCGGCGAGGTGCTGCCAGAGCGCGTGCCGACCGAGGGGCTGCTGATCCTGCGCGACGGCGAACCGGGCGCGCCCGAGGTGACCCTCTCGCCGCTGGCCTACCACTACCAGCACCGCGCCGAGATCGAGGCGGTCGTGCAGGGTGCCGACCGTGACGCCGCCTTCGACACGTTGACCGCCAGCATCGGCGCGGCGCTCGCTGCCGACCGCACGCTGGGCGGGCTCTGCGACTGGGTCGAGGCCGAAGCGCCGCGGCCGGTCGATCTGCCGGTTGAGGGCGCCGCGAGCCTGAAGGCCGCCGTGATCCCGGTGGTGCTGCACTATTCCACGGCTGACCAACTGGCCTGACCCCGACAACCCGAGGAGAACACCATGGCACGAGCCCAGGGGGCGCGGGCGCTGATGGCGCTTGCGTTCGAGACGACATATCGAACGCCGCCCGCCAGCGGCTTCACCCGCATGCCCTTCGCCAGCACTTCGCTCGGGGCGGAGCAGCCGCTGCTCAACTCGGAGCTTCTCGGCTACGGCCGCGATCCGCTGGCGCCGATCAAGGACGCGGTCACGGCGGACGGCGATGTCGTCGTGCCGCTCGACGCCGAAGCCTTCGGCTTCTGGCTGAAGGCGGCCTTCGGCGCGCCCACGACCACGGGTGCGGAAGCGCCGTACAGCCACGAGTTCCAGTCGGGGTCGTGGACGCTGCCCAGCATGTCGATCGAGACCGGCATGCCGGAGGTGCCGCGATACGCGATGTATTCCGGCTGCGTGCTCGACCAGATCACCTGGCAGATGCAGCGCTCGGGACTGCTCACGGCCACCGCGCGGCTGGTGGCGCAGGGCGAGACGGTCGGCACCACGACCAGCGCCGGAACGCCCGCCGCGTTGGAACTGAAGCGCTTCGGCCATTTCAACGGCGCGATAACGCGAAACGGGACCGCGCTCGGCAACGTGGTCTCGGCCGAGATCACCTATGCCAACAACCTCGACCGGATCGAGACCATCCGCTCGGACGGGCGCATCGACGGGGCGGACCCGTCCATCGCCGCGCTGACCGGCCGGATCGAGGTGCGCTTCGCCGACCAGACGCTGGTGACGCAGGCCATCAATGGCGAGGCCTGCGAGATGGAGTTCACCTACGTCCTGCCCTCGGGCGGGAGCTTCACCTTCACCGTGCACGCCGTCTACCTGCCGCGCCCGCGCATCGAGATTTCCGGGCCGCAGGGCGTGCAGGCGACCTTCGACTGGCAGGCCGCCCGCGACAGCGTCGTCGGCCGGATGTGCACCGCAACCCTGATCAACGACATTGAGGTGTACTGACGATGCTGACGCTCGACCTGACCAATGCGCCGCGCTGGCACGACCTCGCCCCCGGCGTCCGGGTGCAGTTGCGACCGCTGACCACCGCGCTGATGGTGGCGACGCGCAGCGATCCGGCCGTCGAGGCGGTAACGGGGGAGGCCTCCGACGAGGAGCGCGCCGTCGCCTTCGCCAAGGCGCTCGCGCGGCGGGCGGTGCTCACCTGGGAGGGCATCGGCGATGCGGACGGAAAGCCGATTGATCCCAGCCCTGAGGCCATCGACGCGCTGCTCGATGTCTGGCCGATCTTCGAGGCCTTCCAGCTGACCTACGTCTCCAAGGGTCTGCTGCTGGAGCAGGAAAAAAACGCCTCCGCGCTCTCGCCGAATGGTCCTTCGGCGGGGGCGAGCGCTACTGCGAGGCCTGCCAGAGCCCGTGCGCGGACTGCCCGGAGCGGCTGAACCGGCCTCGGACTTATGAAGGCTGGCAGGTCTGGGACCTCGTCGGCCGCCTCGGCGGCCAGCTGCGCGTGCTGCCGGGCGCGGTGATCGGCTGGGACATGTCGGCGGCGCTCGCGCTGGGTGACGCCCTCGATGTGCCGCCCCTCGCCATGGCCGAACTGCTGCCCGTCATCGAGGCGGTGATGGTGCGGAAGCTGAACGAGGAGCTGAGCGCGAATGGCGGCCCGGGGGTCAGACCTTGATCTTCTCGATCAGCGAGACGCCGGGCAGCCCCTCGAAATGCGCGTCGCAGGTCAGGAGCGTCGCGCCCTGTGCGCGGGCGGTTGCGAAGATGATCGCGTCGGCGGTGGCGAGCTTGTGCTCGCGGCAGGCTTCCGCGGCCGCCAGCGCGATCTCGGTGTCGAGCGGGACGACGTGGCAGACCTGCGTGAAAGCGATGACCTGATCCGCCTTGTCCTCGCCGACCTCGCGGGTCAGCCATTTCGCCAGCTCGAGCTGGACCATGGTCGGCACGATCCACTCCGCCTGTTCGGGCAGGTGCTCGGCCACCTTGGCGCCGGTTGCCGAGTCGATCAGCCATTCGATCCAGGCCGACGTATCGACGAGGATCATCAGAACCGATCCGTCCGGTCGCGATAATCGGTGGCGGACGCGCCGCGCGCGAGCCCCTTCAGCACCTCCCGCTTGGGCACCGGCACAAGCAGGACGCCCGTGCCTTTCGGGATGAAGGCAAAGGTCAGCCCTGCTTCCCAGTGCTGCGCCGCCCGGATCGCCTTGGGGATCGAGATCTGGAACTTCGAGGACAGGGTCGCGGTCTCGGCCATGGTCATACCTTCACTTGATCGATGGCATAAACGTAAGACGCCCGTACGGCGAAAGCAAGGAGTCTGACCGATGGCCGAGAAACGCGTCAGCGTCCGCCTCGCGGCCGTGGGCGGACGGCAGGTGCGTGCCGAGTTGGAAGGCGTCGGCGAGGCCGGGTCGCGCGGTTTCGGGCGGCTCAGCCGCGAGATGGAGGCAGCCAACACCCGGCTTGCGGCCTTCTCGCGGCGGGTGCGTGTGGCCGCCGCTGCCGCCGTTGCGGCCGCGACCGCCGCTGGCGTGGCGATGGTGCGCTCCGGCCTGCAGACGGTCGATGCGCAGGCCAAGCTGGCGCAATCGCTGGGGACCACGGTCGCCTCGATCCAGACGCTGGAGCGCGCGGGCGAGCTGGCTGGCGTGTCGATGTCCGGCATCGAGCAGGCGACCAAGGATCTGACGCGGCGATTGAGCCAGGCGGCCGCCGGAACCGGCCCCGCCGCCGACGCGCTCGACCGGCTGGGCCTTTCCGCCAGCGACCTGATCGCCCTGCCGCTGGACCAGCGCGTCGGCGAGATCAACGCGGCGATCGAGAGCTTCGTGCCTGCCGCCGAGCGTGCGGCCGTCGCGGGCCAGCTCTTCGGCGAGGAAGGCTCCATCGCGATGAGCCGGATCGATACTGCGACGCTGCGCCAGGCGACGGAGGACGTGCTTGCCTTCGGGGTCGTCGTCTCCGAGCAGGATGCCGACCAGATCGAGCGGACGAACGACGCCATCTCTCGGCTCGGGCTGGTCTGGCGCGGGCTGTCGAACCAGTTCGCGGTTGCCGCAGCCCCCGCGTTGGAAGCCGTCGCGGATGCCATGGCGGCGGTCGCCAGCCGCAGCGGGCCGCTGGGCATCGCGATCCGCGGGCTCTTCGACAACATTGGCCGCCTGACCACCTACGCGGCCACCTTCGCGGCCTTCCTCGCGGGCCGCTGGGTGGCGGGGATGGCCGCCGCAGCGCTCTCCGTGCGCGGTCTCGCCACCACGCTGGTCGTCCTGCGCGGCGCCCTGATCCGCACCGGCATCGGCGCGCTGATCGTCGGCGCGGGCGAGCTTGTCTACCAGTTCACCCGGCTTGTTTCCGGCGCGGGCGGCTTTGGTGAGGCCATGTCGCTCTTGAAGGACCTGGCGGTCGAGGTTTGGGAGCGGATCAGGATGGGCGCCGCTGCGGCGGGCGCGGCCGCCACGGCGATGTTCTTCGACCTGAAGGCCGACGCCGCGTCGGGGATGCAGAGCGCAATCGAGAGCGTGGTCGGTTTCGGCAACACCGCGGCGAACACCTTCGAAGGCGCCTACGAGGCGATCAAGGCGATCTGGGGTCTGCTGCCCGCCGCCATCGGGGACCTGGCGTTCCAGGCGGCGAACAGCCTGGTCGACGGCGTCGAGGCGATGCTGAACGGGGTGGTCTCGCGCATCAACGGCTTCATCGGCGGCATCAACGCCGGTCTCGAAGCCCTCGGGTCCGAGCGGCGCATCTCGCTGGTGCCGGACCTCGACCTCGGCGAGATCGAGAACCGCTTCGAGGGCGCAGCGACGGCAGCGACCACGGCGGCGCAGGCGGCCTTCGACCGGGCCTTCGAGGACAATCCGCTGACCGCGCCCGATCTCGGTCTGGCCGAGGCGGCGAACCGCGCGCTTGAGTCCGCGAACCTCTATCGCGGCGCAGCGCGCGATCTGGCCGAAGGGGCCCGCGCGCCGCTGGAAAGCTGGCAGGCGCTGCGCGATGCGGTGCGCGGCACCGACGAAGCCAGTACCGATGCGCTGACCGAGGCCACCGGCGCGGCCGAGCTGCTGGAGACGGCGCTTGGTGAAGCCGGGCGCGCTGCAACAGATGCAGGCGCGGCGGCCGGGGCTGCCGCCGCTGCGGCGGAGCCCGCGACCGAGGCTGCTGTCACCGGCTGGCAGGCGGTCACGGCGGCGCTGTCCGATTACGCCAGCAAGGCCCGCGACATCGGTGGCGACATCGGTCAGAGCCTCGTCGGCGCCTTCCAGTCCGCCGAGAACGCGGTGGGCCAGTTCGTGAAGACCGGGAAGCTGAACTTCCGCGACCTTGTCACCTCGCTGCTCGCTGATCTCGCCCAGCTGGCGGCGCGGCGGTTCATCCTCGGGCCGATCGCCAATGCGCTCTCCGGCGTGTTTGCCGGCGCGGGCGGCATCTTCGCCAACGTGCTGCATGCGGGCGGGATGGTCGGATCGGCCGGGCCCTCACGCCTGGTCCCGGCCATGGCTTTCGCCGCCGCCCCGCGATTGCATTCCGGCGGGATGGCCGGGCTTCGGCATGATGAGGTGCCCGCAATCCTGCAGCGCGGCGAGCGGGTGCTGTCGCGGCGGGAGGCCCAGACCTACGGCGCAAGCGGTGGCGTCAACGTCACCATCATGGCCCGTGACGCCGAGAGCTTCCGGCAGTCCCGCACACAGGTGGCAAGCGATATCGCCCGCGCCGTGTCGCTCGGGCGGAGGGGCATGTGATGGCGTTTCACGAAGTCCGCTTTCCCGACAACATCAGCCGCGGCGCGCACGGCGGGCCCGAGCGGCGAACCCAGATCGTCGAGCTCGCCTCGGGCGACGAGGAGAGGAACGCCAGCTGGGCCAATTCGCGTCGCCGCTACGACGTCGCCTATGGCATTCGCCGCGCCGACGATCTGGCGGCGGTGGTTGCCTTCTTCGAGGCGCGCAACGGTAGGCTCCACGGTTTCCGCTTCAAGGACTGGGGCGACCACAAGTCCTGCCTGCCTTCGGGCACGCCATCGCCCACCGATCAGTCGATCGGCACCGGCGACGGCGCGACGACCGCCTTCCAGCTGGTGAAGCGCTACGCCTCCGGCGCGCAATCCTGGACGCGCGCCATCGCCAAGCCGGTGGCGGGCAGCGTGCGCATCGCGCTGGCGGGCGTCGAGCAGCTCTCCGGCTGGTCGGTCGACACCGCCACAGGCGTCGTCACCTTCAGCGCTGCGCCGGGTGCTGGCGTCGCCATCACCGCGGGCTTCGAGTTCGATGTGCCGGTGCGCTTCGACACCGATGTGCTGGACGTGACGCTCGACCTCGAGCGGCTCGGCTCGATCACCTCCATTCCGCTGATGGAGATCCGGCGATGAACGACACCGGCAGCTTCGTTGCGGCCGTGCTGCGCGAACTTGCGGCCTCGACCGCCGTGATCCTCGCTGCCTGGGGCGCGCTCGGCGGCGCCACGAACGCATTGACCACGAAGATGCGGCTGCGGGATGCGCTCCGGCACATCCTGCTCGGCGGGCTTATCGCGGCCGGGATGGGCAGCCTCTCCATGGCCGTCATTACGAGCTGGATGGGCCTGCCGCCCGAGGCGATCCCGGCAGGCGGTGCTGCAGGGTCCGCCGCCTATCTCGTCGGGGTCTTCGGGCCGGCCTTCATCGAGATGCTGCTCGCCCGGCTGCGCCGCGCCAAGCAGGGCGACGGCGATGAATGAACTTCTCCGCCTCGCGCGCTCCCTTCGCAGCGACCCTGCCGACCCCCGGCAGGCCTTTGCTCATCGCCTGCGCATCGGCCTCGCCGTCGCGGCTCTGATCCTGATCCTCTCGCTCCTCAGGTAATCCCATGCACATGACCGACCGGGGCCTGCTGGCCCTCGTCCGGCACGAAGGACTCGTGCCCGGACCTTATCTCGATGTGAAACAGGTCTGGACCTTCGGCATCGGCCACACGGCCGCGGCCGGGCCGCCCGATCCCGTCACCATGCCGCGCGGCATGCCCGCCGATCTCGACGCCGGGATCCGCGAGGCGTTCCGGGTCTTCCGCGCCGACCTCGCGCGCTATGAGGCCGCCGTCCTGCGCGCCGTGAAGGTGCCATTGGTGCCGCACGAGTTCGATGCGCTGGTCAGCTTCCACTATAATACCGGCGGCATCGCGAAGGCCGCGCTCACCCGGCACCTCAATGCCGGCAATCGCGTTGCAGCCGCCGACGCGTTTCTCAATTGGCGGCGCCCGGCGGCGATCATTCCGCGGCGGGAAGCCGAGCGCGACCTGTTCCGCCATGGCCGCTATCCCGGCGGCACGATCCCGGTCTGGTCCGTGGATCGCACGGGCCGCGTGGATTTCTCGCGACCGATCCGTCGCCTGACCGAGGATGAGGCGCTGGCCTTGGCTCGCGGGCCGTCGCCGACGCCGCCGGTCCGCGAGCCTTCACCCACCGCGCCGACCAGTTGGCTCGCACGGCTGGCCGCCTTCGTCTCCACCCTGATCCGGAGGGCCTGATCCCCATGCGCTACATCCGTCCAACCTCGCTAACCTGGTGGGCAGGATTGCTCGCCATGCTCACCGGCATCGCTTCCCTGGCGCTGCCCGCTACCGGCCCGTTCGCAGAACTTTCCCGCCTCGTTGCTCTCCTTGCTGGCAGCGGCGACGCCTCTCCCGCTGGCCTCATGTTCCTCGGGCTTGGCCTGATCGGACTGCGCGACCGGATCGAGCGCGGGTTCCGCGGCGATGCTTGAGTTTCTCGCAGGTCTGGTCGTGGGCGGCTGCCTTGGCGTGCTGATCGTCGCCCTCTGCGTCGCCGCCGCGCGCGGGGAGCGGGACGATGGCTGAGTTCCTGATCTGGCTGGTCGCGGCTCTGGGCGCCGTCGGGGTGTCATCCTCGGCCGGGTCTGGGGACGCGTGGAAGGAGAACGAACGGGCAAACGGGAGGCCGAACGCGATGCCATGGAAGACGAGAGCAAGCGCGTCGAGAGCGGGCGCGACGCGGTTCGCGATGGCCGCGCTGCCGGTAATCCTGCTGACCGGCTGCGCCGCAACGATGGGCGCTGGTGACGCTGGCTGCGCCTCCTACGCCGAGGCCCGGCTCGCCCGACCACCCGCCGAGATGGTCGCCGCCGTTCCGCCGCACTGGGCGAACTGGATCGCCGATCTCGACGACCGCATGACGGGAACCTGCCGATGAAATCCCTCTCGCCCGACCTTCAGACCCATCTCGACGAGGGTACCACGACGCTGGCCTGGTGCTGGCGCATCACCCGTGCCGATGGCGTCACCTTCGGGTTCACCGACCACGACCAGGTCTTGCGCTTCGACGGCACGGACTTCGACCCCGAGAGCGGGCTGACGGCGTCCGAGGTGCGCTCGGGCTCCGACCTTTCCGTCGATGCGCAGGACGCCGAGGGCGTGCTGACCTCGGATCGGATCACCGACCGACATTCTCGACGGCCGCTGGGACAACGCCGAGGTCGAGGTCTGGCGCGTGAACTGGGCCGACACCGGCCAGCGCGTGCTGATGCGGCGCGGGGCCATCGGGCAGATCCGGCGCGGGCGCCTAGCGTTCGTCGCTGAGGTCCGCTCGCTCGCCCATGTGCTGGGCCAGACAGTCGGACGGACCTTCCAGGCAACCTGCGACGCCGCTCTCGGCGATGCGCGCTGCGGCGTCGATCTGGAGGACCCGGCCTACAGGGGCACCGGAGCCACCATCGATCTCCTGCGCGACAGGGCCTTCACCGCTTCTGGTCTCTCCGGCTTCGAGGCGGGCTGGTTCACCTTCGGGACGCTCGAATGGACCAGCGGCGCGAACGCGGGGCGGCGCACCGAAGTGCTGGGCCATGACGTCACGGACGGCATTGCTGTGCTGACGCTGCTCGAAGCGCCCGTGCGCGCGATCGCCGAGGACGACGCCTTCATCATCCGTGCGGGCTGTGACAAGCGGATGGAGACCTGCGGGGCGAAGTTCGCGAACAGCGCAAACTTCTGCGGCTTCCCGCACATCCCCGGTCAGGACGCGGTCCTCCGCTACGCCACCAAGGATGGCGGCCACGAGGGTAGCGTGCTGTGACCTCCGGCAATCCCGAGCGCGTCATTGCCATTGCGCGCTCATGGCTCGGCACGCCGTATCACGACCAGGCTAGCCTGCGCGGCGTCGGCTGCGACTGCCTCGGGCTGGCGCGGGGCGTCTGGCGCGAGATCGTCGGCCCCGAGCCGTTCCCGATCCCACCCTACAGCCGCGACTGGGGCGAGACCGGTCTGCGCGAGGTTCTGGCAGAGGGCGCGCGGCGCATGATGATCGAAGTGGAACCTGCGGCGGCCGGTCCCGGCGCGCTGGTCCTCTTCCGCATGAAGCCCCGCGCCATCGCGAAGCATGTCGGGATCCTGACCTGTCCCGACAGCTTCCTCCACGCCTATGAGCGGCTCGGCGTGATCGAGGAACCGCTAACTCAAAGCTGGCGGCGGCGCATCGCCTTCGCCTTCCTGTTTCCGCAACGCTGAGACCCGACCATGGCAACGCTTGTCCTCGGCGTCGCCGGCGCCGCCATCGGCGGTTCGATCGGCGGTGCGATCCTCGGCGTCAGCGCCGCGACCATCGGCGGGTTCATCGGCTCCAGCATCGGCTCGGTCGTCGACAGCTGGATCATCTCGTCGCTGGCGCCCACCCAGCGCATCGAGGGCGCGCGGCTCGACACGCTGCGCATCACCTCGGCCACCGAAGGGGCGGTCCTCCCGCGGCTCTACGGTCGCATGCGCATGGGCGGCAACATCATCTGGGCGACGGATTTCCGTGAGGAGACGAAGACCACCACGCAGGGCGGCGGCAAGGGTGGCGGAGGCGGCAAGGTCAAGACGACCGAGTATCTGTACTACGCCTCCTTCGCCGTCGCGCTCTGCGAGGGCCCGATCACCGGCATCGGCCGCATCTGGGCCGACGGCAAGCCCATGGACCTCTCCGGCGTCACCTGGCGCTGGTATCCCGGCGACGAGACGCAGAGCCCTGATCCGTTCATCGCGGCGAAGATGGGCGCGGCCAACACTCCGGCCTATCGCGGCACGGCCTATGTGGTCTTCGAGGAGCTGGCGCTCTCGACCTACGGCAACCGCCTTCCGCAGCTCTCCTTTGAGGTGTTTCGCCCGCTCGCCGATCCCGACACCGCCGAGGGGCTGACCCGCGCCGTGACCATGATCCCGGCCTCGGGCGAGTTCACCTACGCGACGCAGGCGATCCGCAAGCCCGATGGCGGCGCGACGGTGCCCGAGAACCTGAACGCGCTGGCCGACTCCACCGACATGGTGGAGGCGCTGGACCGGCTGCAGGCCATGGCCCCGGTGGTCGAGAGCGTCAGCCTCGTCGTCGCGTGGTTCGGCGACGATTTGCGCGCGGGATCGTGCAAGGTGCGGCCCGGCGTCGAGGTGTCAGCCAAATCCACCACACCCGCCAGCTGGTCGGTCAATGGCGTCAGCCGCGCCAATGCCTTCCTCGTCAGCCGAGACGATCAGGATCGCCCGGTCTATGGCGGTACGCCGTCCGATTTCGCCGTGGTGCAGGCGATCCAGGAGATGAAGGCGCGCGGGCTGCGCGTCACCTTCTATCCCTTCATCCTGATGGACGTGCCGCCCGGCAACTCCCTGCCGAACCCGTATTCCGACAACGCCGCGGAGACGGGCCAGCCTGTATTCCCCTGGCGGGGGCGGATCACCTGTTCTCCCGCGGCAGGTCTTGCGGGAACCGTGGACAAGACCGCCACGGCGGCAAGCCAGGTGGCGGCGCTGTTCGGCGCGGCCACGCCCGCCAGCTTCAGCGTCTCGGGCGAGAGCGTCAGCTGGACCGGCACGCCCGGCGACTGGGGCCTGCGCCGCATGGTACTGCACTACGCCCATCTCTGCGCGGCGGCGGGCGGGGTCGACGCGTTCCTGATCGGCACCGAGATGCCGGGGCTGACGACGATCCGCTCGGGCGCCAGCACCTATCCGGCGGTGCAGGCGTATCGAGACCTCCTCGCGGATGTGCGCTCGATCCTCGGGGCCGGCACCAGGATCGGATACGCGGCGGACTGGTCGGAGTATTTCGGGCACCAGCCGGGCGACGGCTCGGGCGACGTGTACTTCCACCTCGACCCGCTCTGGGCCGATCCGGAGATCGATTTCATCGGCATTGACAACTACATGCCGCTGTCGGACTGGCGCGACGGGTTCGAGCATGCGGACGCGGCCGAGGGCTGGCCCGCGATCTACGATCGGGCCTACCTGCAGGGGAACATCGCAGGCGGGGAAGGCTTCGACTGGTTCTATGCCAGCGCGGCGGATCGCTCCGCGCAGGTCCGGACCCCGATCACCGACGGTGCGGCGGCCAAGCCGTGGGTCTTCCGCTACAAGGATCTGCGCAGCTGGTGGTCGAACGCGCACTACAACCGCCCCGGTGGCGTGGAGAGCGGGACGGCGACGGCATGGACGCCGCAGTCGAAGCCGATCTGGTTCACCGAGCTCGGCTGTCCCGCCATCGACCGGGGCTCCAACCAGCCGAACGTCTTCTTCGACCCCAAGTCCTCGGAGAGCTTCACGCCGCATTTCTCGCGGGGCTGGCGCGATGACGCGATCCAGCGGGCCTATCTCGAGGCGACCTACCTCTTCTGGGGCGAGGCCGCGAACAACCCGGTGTCCTCGGTCTACGGCGGCCGGATGGTGCATGTGCCGGAATGTGCCGCCTGGACTTGGGACGCGCGGCCCTATCCGTTCTTCCCGGCGCTGACCGACGTCTGGACGGACGGGGCGAACTGGCGGCTCGGCCACTGGCTGACGGGGCGGCTCGGCGCGGTGTCGCTGGCCGCACTGGTCCGCCATCTCTGCCAGCGGGCGGGGCTTCCCGAGGACCGCATCGACGTCTCCGGCCTCTGGGGCGCAGTCGAGGGCTACGCCATCACGGCGCTCGAAAGCCCGCGCGCCTCGATCACCACGCTGTCGCGGCATTTCGGCTTCGACGCGGTCGAGACCGAAGGGGTGATCCGCTTCATCATGCGCGGCCGGGCTTCCGTCGCCACCCTGGCGACCGACGATCTGGTCGCGGCCCGCGAGGGCGACGTGTTGGAACTGACGCGCGGCCAGGAGACCGAACTGCCGCAGGCGCTGAAATGGCAGGTCGCGCGCGCCGACGAGGATTACGACGCGGCCCTCGTCGAGGCGCGGCGAATCACCGTGGACACGACGCGCATCGCGTCCGAGAGCTTCCCGATGGCCGTGCCGCCCGAGGAGGCCGAACGGCGCTGCCGCCGCGCGCTGATGGAGGCTTGGGTGGGGCGCGAGACGGCGGCGTTCCGTCTGCCGCCCTCGCGCCTTGCGCTGGACCCGGCCGACGCGATCCGGCTCAGCTATGACGGGCGGCTGGTCGATCTGCGGCTCGTCTCCATCGCCGACTCCGAGGCGCGCGGCATCGAGGCGGTCCGCCAGGACCGGGCGACCTACGATCTGCCGCCCGGCGATCCCCGCGCGGCGTCGCTGACGCGGGCCGTGGTGTTCGGCGCGCCGGATGCGGTGCTGATGGACCTGCCGCAGCTCACCGAGGACCAGCCGGCACATCGGCCCCTCATTGCGGCGCACGCGGTACCCTGGCCGGGCGAGATGGCGGTGTTCCGCAGCCCCTCGACCGATGGCTTCGAGCTGCTCACCAGCTTCGGCACGCGGGCCCGGCTCGGCTCGCTGGTCTCGGACTTCTACGCGGGCCCAACCTCGCGCTTCGACCTCGGCAACTCGCTGGTGGTCGATCTGCTGACCGGCACTCTCGAAAGCGTCACGGACCTGACACTGTTCGGAGGGACCAACGCGCTGGCCATCGAGAGCGCGCCCGGCGTCTGGGAAATCGTGCAGGCGGGCGCGGCCGAGCTGCTGGCGCCCGGCCGGTACCGCCTGAGCCGGCTCCTGCGCGGTCAGCGCGGCACCGAGAATGCGATGGGCAACCCGGCCCCTGCAGGCGCGCGCATCGTGGTGCTCGACGGCAGCCTCGCATCGCTGCCCCTTGCCGAGTCCGATCTCGGCATCCCATGGAACTGGCGCATTGGCCCGGCGAGCCGTCCCGTCAGCGACGAGACCTACGTCGGGCACGCCTTCACGCCTGCAGGCGTCGGGCTGCGGACGTTCTCCGTCGCTCATGTCGAGCAGCCGTGGCGTCGCGCACGCACGCCCGGCGACCTGACGATCCGCTGGACGCGCCGGTCGCGCGCACTTTCCGCCGACAGCTGGGGTGGGCTCGAGGTGCCGCTGGCCGAGGAACTGGAAGCCTACGAGGTGGAGATCCTCGACGGCGCCACTGTGAAGCGGGTGCTGAGCACGGCCACCACCAGCACGGTCTACACCGCCGCCCAGCAGACCGCAGACTGGGGCGAGCTACTCGCCCCCGGCGACACGCTCGACATCCGCATCTACCAGCTCTCCGCCCTTGTCGGGCGGGGTGCGCCCAAGGCTGTAACGCTGAGCTTCTGAGGTAGCGCAATGAGTTCTGGCACTATGCGCGATCGGCGTCGTAGGCTCGGGCCATGCGCGCCGAGGACGAAGACCGGATTGCCGCCAAGCTTGCCAGAGTGATGGCCGTTGCCTGCGTGCGAAACACGCAGCTCGAGACCCTGCATGCCGGCCTCACGCCCGTTTCGCACACGGGTGATGGCAGCGACGTCATCGTGGAGGACGCCGTGGGCCGACGCATACCCTGGTCCGAGGTCTCGCGGATCAATGACGACGAGATGCGCGCGTTGATGCGCGAGATCGTGGATCGCCTCTACACCTTTCATCTACGGATCGACGATCCGGCCTTCCGGGCCGAGATCGATCGCTGGGCCGCAATGACCGCGAAGTGGGACGCGCCCAAGCCCGATCCGGTTCTCTCGGCCATTCCGGCGGAGACGCCCGAGCGCGGGTAGCTCGCCACCGCCGATCACCGCGCCATTGTCCGCCGCCTGCCATGCAGGCGGCGTTCTTCGTTCTGGAGACCGCCCATGTCCGACGCCACGACCCATCTGCTGCTGCCCTACATCCTCGCGGCGCAGGCCCAGAAGCATGTCACCCACAATGAGGCGCTGCGGATCCTCGACGGGCTCGTCCAGCTCTCGGTTCTCGACCGCGATCTGGAAGCACCCCCGGCGAGCCCCGCCGACGGCGATCGCTACATCGTCGCTTCGGGCGCGACGGGCGACTGGGCGGGCTGGGACCTTAACGTGGCACTCTGGACGGACGGGGCATGGCTGCGCATGCCGCCGCGGACGGGGTGGCGCGCATGGGTCGAGGACGAGGGGCTGCTGCTGGTCTACGACGGCGCGGGCTGGGTCGGCACCACACCGGCGGCGCTGCAGAACATGGCGCTGCTCGGGGTCGGCACCACAGCGGATGCGTCGAACCCGTTCTCGGCCAAGCTGAACGCCGCGCTCTGGACCGCCAGGACCGTGGCCGAAGGCGGCACGGGCGACCTGTTCTACACCATGAACAAGGAGGCCGCCGGCGACGATCTCGGCCTGACGCTGCAGACCAACTTCGTGACCAAGGCGCTGGTGGGGCTCTTCGGCTCGGACCGCTTCCGCCTCGCGGTCTCCGCTGACGGCAGCACCTTTTTCGATGGGCTGAGCGTGGACAACGCCACCGGCATCGTCGACCAGCCCCGGCTGCCCCGCTTCAAGGCCTACACGAACTACGACAACTATGTCGGCGTTGGGACCTGGACGAAGATCGGCCTCAACAACACCGACTACAACGACCAGGGCGCCTTCGACGCTGCCAACAATCACTTCGTCGCCCCCATGGACGGCACCTACCTCTTCGGCGCGACGCTGCTCTACAAGATCAACGCCAGCGCCACGGCCCGCATGCGCGGGCGACTCGTGCTGAACGGCACCACCGAAATCCGCGGCTCCCTCGGCGAAATCTCCGCCACCCACGTTTCGCTCGCCACCGCGATCTGGCTGCAGACGATGGTCCCGTTGACCGCGGGCGATACCGTCGAGCTGCAGGGGTATTTCCGGGTCGCGGACGGCTACTTCGCCGCCGATCACACGTCCTTCTGGGGCTGCAAGGTCGGCTGAGGGAGGTATTCGAGCGCCCCGCAAGTTAATGCCTGCGGTATCGACGCGAAACCTGATCGGTTAGTGTCTCGTCATTAATTGCGGATGCGACACGCCAAATAGTAGAAAAAGAGCTGGGCCTGCTAGCCGAGGTCGCAACCGAAATGGATCGAGGCGTCGCCAGATTTCAGTTGCGAAGGAGTCTTAGTGCATCTTCAGGAGGCACAGGTTGGCGGTGGGCGAGTGCATTGCGTGCCCGCACAAGCACATCAAGCCGATCGGTCTCTTGTCGGGTCAGAGCCCCGCGTAACTGAAAACGAAGCGCACCCAGCTCAATTTCTTCGATTGAGGCCACACCGAGGCCACGCAGATGATCATCGAGCCTTAGCCGGCTCCGATGCGCTGCCACAATCTCAAGTCGTCTACTCTCGATCTCGGGAAACAAAGCTGTCAACTGGGCCTTCCAGATGCGCTGCTGTATTTCGCTCTTTCGCTGACCGGCGAGAATGGCTAGCGGGCATGGGGTCTCTTGTCCAAGGATCGGGGCCTCGGCGCGGCGCGAAAGCCACGCTACTGGATCGGCCAAGTCATCGAGACCAGCCTGTACCAGCGACGCCGCGAGGTCCAGCCGCCAAGCACACAGCTCCACTGCGAGCACTACTGCCAATTCTCCGGCCAAGCCGTCGCGCGTTGCGGGAAGATGCTCTTCTGCCCAGATCACTCGGTCTCCCCGGCGCAGCCCTTTCTGCCAGTTCTGAGGCATTGCCTCGGCCGGAATAGCCAGGTCCGCCGGTATGTCGGTCACCAGCAACGCTGGGCCGGCGCGCCCCGAAGCACGGGCAGCCGCAAAACGCTCCAGGAATACAGACCAAACTGCCACGTCATTTGGTCCGATTTCCGAGAGCGATATGATACCGAGTTCCTCGTCCAGTACTGGATTGAGCAGCGCCTCGAGCGTTGGCGCGGTACCGAAGGCATCAGCCACGGCGGCGGCGGGGGACTGGCCAATATCCGCGCGGAACTCGACGGGCGGATGCCGTAGGTGAGCCCTTAGCGCTGCCTCGACGCCGGGCGGACGGCTCGGGTCCGAAGGAAGCACGGCGATTCCATGATCGAGCCGCCGCGCTAAGTCATTAAGCCACCTGCCGAGGCCTGGCAGACTCCACGGATCCGGATCTGCCGTCATTCAGCGAACAGTCTGCCCAGCGGGGTGAGGATCGGTGCAGCGTCGGGTGTCCGCCCTTGGCGAAGTGTTCCGAAGGTGGCGAGGCGTTCCAGCCTTTGCGCAGTCGCGTCGGGACACTCGCCCAAGAAATCCGCGAGCGACGGATCGAGGTCCTCAAGTTGGTGAAGCGTGTTCAGGCAATTCAAGTCGGCTTGATCAAGACCCAAAGATTCCGCTGACAGCGGCGTTTTCGCCGCCCAGTCTGCAAGATCCTCGGCACGGCCAGCGACCGGTCGAACCGCCAGGTCCGACAGGAAATGGCGAAGCGCCTCCAGACGGGCCGGCGCTCCGCCCGTTGCAGCCATGAGCGCAGCTCGCGTTGGCGCATCGTCCAGAGCTGGAACGAAGCCCTCGTCTGCCAGCCAATGCCGCAGCATCGCCTCGGACCACGCACCAGCATCAAAGACGATCATCCCATCCGCAGGTGAAGTGACATGCGACACGCACCAGATCGGCAGCACGTCTCCCCGCTCGACCTTCGGTTGGCGGGCGAGCTGCGCCGCGGAAGAAGGCGACCAATCACCCTCAATCACAAGAGCCGCAGGTCCTGTCTTGACCCTGTCAAGCGCGCGCCGGACCTGCGCGTCGTCGCTCTTGGTTCGGATATGGTTGCCTTCGGGCAGCCAGAGACGTGCTGCAGCAAGAACGCGGCCCGCGACATCACCACCGACAATCGCAGCAGAAGATCGGACCAAACGTATACCGGGAACGCGCCGATCAAACACTCTGTCGAGGTCACGGTCGGATAGAGGGGCGCGCGCACCGGGTATTTCGGGCGCGAGCAACCGGAAAAATAGCGCCGCGTCGTATGCGGGGTCGTCCTCACGTTCGTCGAGCCGAAGGAGAGCGTCCTCCAGTTCCTCTTGCCGCCCCAACATCTGCGCCACTTGGGCATTTCGCAACCCATACCGTTTGTCGGGAAACCGGCTGAGGATGCCAAGATCTACCAGCTCCTCAAGGAGTTCCTCGAAATCAGTCATCGCTGGTTGAGCGAGCGCCTTCGGCCAATGTGTGATCCTGCGAATCTCGGCTGCCGTCAGCCCCTGTGCCAGAACCTTGTTGTCGCCGCCTGCCGCTTCGAGCCGGTGCAGCGCGATTGAGCGGGCAATACAGTCGTAACGGACATCGAGGTTCAGCGTTAACTGAAAGCGATCGCGGATCTGATCGGCGATCCTCTCCGCAGCAGCGCCCTCGAAAAGGCTCTCTCGGTCCAATTTCCAGCGCGGTCCAACGTTGCCTGCGCGCGGCCGCCTGCCGAAGCTTTCAACGATCTGCCAGCCAAAGACCTGCACAAGAGATGGATAGTAGTTCATTCGCGCCAACATGTCCGAAACGAGTTCCTGTTCGGAATAGTCAAGACCGGCCGCGCGCATCGGCTCAACCGCGAGCTGCCGTAGAGCGGTACGGTTTGCGGGGCTCTGGTTCATAGGCCCAATGCAGATTGGCTCGCCAAGATGCGGCAGCGGTGAGTTTGGCGCCCGCGCCATCCGTCGGACATTGTGCAGGCCCGCGAATACCGCCTTGAAGCGCCGTCCGGTCCTCTCCATGAGCCCCTTGAGCGGCAGGAGGTGGGGATACCCGGCGGCATGTTCGGTGCGCAGGAAGTTGTCGGCCTCGTCGAACATTGCAAGCAGACGACGTGCGGGGTCGCGGTCGAGCCAGGTCTCAACTGCAGCAACCAGTTCCTTGGGGTCGGACTCGATCTCCTGAAATTCCGCGAACCTGCGCAATTCATGAGCAAGTGATTGCCAGATGCCCTCGGCCGGCACACCTGGCCCTCCGATAGACCTGATGTCGAGATAGAGCGCCAGTTCGCCGCGCTCCGGCCGATGCCGCTCTCCGCGAATGTGGTTGAGAAGAACCGACTTGCCCAACTGCCGACCGCCGTAGATCAGGCAACCCTCTGCGTTGCGAGAAACGATCCGGTCGATCTCGGCCTCGCGACCGAAAAAGATCTCGGGCGGAATCCGGCCGGGGCTGATCGTATACGGCTGAACCCATGCAAAGGGCATCGCACAATCGAAAAGAGTTGCGAGCGTATCGTCGCTTTCGAGACCCGCGAAGAGCAGAAGCGGTTCGTCGAGAAAGACAGCTGAACGCGCCTCGGACCTCATCTGGCGTGCAAGGCGTTGACGATCTTTGACGTCAAGCCTGTTGAATAGCACAACGATCCAAGGCGCATCGGGGGCTTCGCTTCCGATTTGGCGCAGGAGCTGGTCGATGGGCACATCCGCGCGTGCCGCTAGCAGTTGATAGCGTCCGCCCGCGACACTGCCGAACGCGGGGGGAAGGAAGCCGTCTGCCCGGCGCGGCACATCGCAGTTCATCGTCAGCAGCCGAAGCCGTCCAGGCAGGGCTTCGCGCCCGTCGGCAAGGCGCACTCCACTGAATCCGATCAACTCGAACAGCTTCGCCAAAGCCTCGCGCAGCCGAGCAGGCTGGCTCTGCCGCAGCGCGTTCTCTCCCTGACCCCAAGATTCTAGAAGCTGCTTGAGCCTGCGGGCGCGCCGCTCGTCGATGCTTGCCAGGTTGATTGGCCCAGCCGATCCTCGCGTTTCCAAGGCAGCCTGAATTCGCCCTCGCTTGGTCTCTTCAGGTTCTGCCGCGATGTCAGCGACAAAGCCGGGAAAGAATCGGGCAAAAACATCGGGAACAGCAACTTCTGGCATCGGGACCGCTCGTCCCGCCTTGATCTCGGCGATCGCGTCGTCGGCAGTAACTGGATCCAAGCGGTCGAAGACCGCGAGAAGCTCCCGCGCCGATTCCCCCTGTGGCAAGGCCATGAGCCGTTCCAGTTCCAGCCGCTGACGCTCGGCAATCTGCTCCTGCAGACGGTCCCGGCGCACTTCCATCTCGGCAAGGAGGGAATCGAGTTCTGGAAAATCTGGCGGCAGATCAGGCCGTCGAATTCTGTTCAGTGCCGGCAACATCACGTCGTCACCCTTGTCCGAGGCGACCAAGGCGGAATCGATGAGGGCGAGTCGTGACAGATCACCGGGTAGCGTTGTTGCAGCGTCGAGATCAAGGTAACCGATCGTCGTCAAGGATTGCCGAAGACGTGCCACACGCTCGCGCGCCTTTCGGCGGGCAGCTTCAAGCACCTCGTCGAGCTGCTGCCGTCCGGAATCGTATTGATTTTTGGGTAGGTCGCTCTCATGCAGTCGGTCTAGGAGGCGTTGCGCGGCGAGCACCGCCGTCTCTTTCAGCCTCGCGTCGAATGCAAGGGATACGTTCGGTGCAATCAACTCCGGCCTAACGAGAGCGGCGGCAAGGCGACGATCGCGCAACGCACGCTCGGAATCAAAGGCAGGACCGTCATCCTCGGTCCAGTCCTGACAACCGCCGGGCAGTCGCAGTAGCGGGGATTCGAGCAGATCCTGAATGCGCGGCGTGACCGAAAGTGCCGCCCGACCTTCGATGAGTTTCCGCAAATCGTCGAGCTTGTCGGCCAGAACGAGACCAGAAGCTTCGGCAAGTTTCCCTTCGCCTTCGGTCGGCCCGCTAACGCGAATGTCCAGGGCCTTTCGTACGGGTCCAAGAGCGCGCAGCAGCCGCTCGCGGCTGTGATCCTGCGTCAGCCGAGCATCCTGGCGCCGCGCTTCAATCCAGTCGGCGAATTGATCGCAGGCCTCCTGAATCCCTCGACAAAACCAATCGAGCGCCATGCCTTCGATCCGGTCCCGTCTTGGGCGGCCACTGCGCCGTTCGGCTTCGGAAACGAAAGCCTCCTGCGCATTCCTATCATGGGCAAGCCTGTCGATCAGATCCTGCGCAAGCGCCTCTGCGTTCTCGGCCCCGGCCAACACAGCCTCGGCGACACGTCCAATCTCACCCTCTTGGTGAAGCTCTCTGTGGAATATCGCGTAAGTCGGCTGATGCACCGTCTTTCGGTGCCGAGCTTCAGCCAACCACCCCTCGAGGCGCTTGCGCATGGCCGGTTCCGCCGACGGCGGTCGATTCCCGGCAAGTTCGGCAAGCAGTCCAGCCGACAGCCGCACATCGTAGCCAAGGTTGGCGAGCGCCTCGATCAGCGGTGCTTGTGCTTCGAGCCCCGGCAAGCCAACGAGGTTTTCCAGAATGCCGCGGGCTCCGTGATCGGGGTCGAACAGGGCCGGGCGCAACAGCGCTGCTAGGGCTAGCCTCCCCGCGGCGACGGGATCGGTCGCTTCGGGCAAAGCGGCCGCAAGTTCGGCAAGCGCACTGCTGCGCCTCGGATCCGCCATGTCCTCGGGCTGATGTATGGCGGGAAGGATCGCCAACGTCCGCAGGATCGGCGCCGATACTGGTGTCTTTACAAGCCGCGCCAGATGCCAAGCGAAGGCGATCTCGCCCGCGGAAAGATACTGTGCGAGCAGTTCTTCCGGATCCGTCCCTTCCGGAATTGGCGACAAGTCCGGCGGAACGTGCGCGTCCGGCGAAGCATCGTCCGGGTGGTTTGCAATCTGCACCGGGACCTCCGGTTCAGGTGACGCCGCCTCCGCGATTGATCCCGGCCCGGGTTCGTCCTTGGCGGAATCAGGTTCGGTGCCGTTTCCTGCGGATGTGTCCTTTGGTTCTTCCTGCGATAGTAGCGCAAGCAGTGCCGCGAATACCTTATCCCGATCAGTGCGAGCCGAATACGCTTGGATCCCCTGCTCCTTCGCGCACGACGACAAATCTGGGAGACGCTCGTAGGCCCGAGCCTCTGCAGCAGCGCGCACCTCACGATCTGCCGCCTCGAACGCATTTTCGGCCTCTAGAGCAGCTTGATAAGCAATCTCTGCCTCCGCGAGTGTTTCCTCGATCCGGTCGAGGCTCTCGGCGGAAGCATCCTCGGGCCAAGCGTCGGCCAGATCCGGATCGAGTGTAATGAGCCGGTCACGCAAGGCGTCTGCTCGTAGACGGATGTTCTCCTCCGCAGCGTCAGCTGCAGCAGCGGTGCGACAAGCCTCGTACAGCGCCTCGGCCAGCTCTACCAAGCGCGCGGCCGCTTCGACGTCGGGCCGATCCAAGCTTTGCGCACCGTCGGCAAGACCTTGAGCGAGAGTCATCCAGTCGCGAGCCGAAGGAGCTTCTTTCCCTCCCGCCTCCGCAGGCGAGACCGGCGCCATGGATGAATCTATCCCTACGAGACCGAGGTAGATTCGGTGCACTTCTCGCTCTGGTGTTCCGAAGGGAAAATGGTCCTCCGGAATGTCGTGAATCTCATCAGAAGTCAGTTCCTCCGCGGATCGGGTCACCAGCCAGCGTAGTGCGCGAAATCCGAAGGTCTTGGTCATATCCCCGGACCGCTTCATACGGTCGTCATAGCGACGCAGGCGCGCATGATCTCCTGATGCAATGATGCGGAGGAGGCCGTCGTAGAAGTCAGCGTCGTTCTTTAGCCGATCCTCCGGGATTATATCGAAAAAAAGATCCTTGTTCTTTCGCCGATCGCTCCTCGCAATCGGAAATATCTCCTGTGCGAGATCTGCGCTAAGGCTGGCCATAGGATCGGGTAGGATGTTGTCGTCCATCTGAGCCCCGCGTCAGTCGAGTTTTTTCGCTATGTGAGCGCGAGAGATCTGGCGCTCGACGATGTGAATGGATGCTGTTCTCAGGCGAAGTGCGTGCGTAGGCGGATTCGCGGTAAAGTCGTGGTGCGAACAGCCCTCGCCCCTCCAGCGGCCAAAGACTTGGTCGAGCAGCGTATATGGACGCCGCCGGTGAGCTAATTCGAATTTCCAAGAGCGATGGCGTAGCAACGTCGGCTCACTGATTAATGTGACATGGTTTTCAAGAAGTGAAATCTGCAACGCGGCCTTCCGATGTGCATTCGACGTGAAAGTACTGTGTAGCAGGCTCCGGTCTTGGTCGTCGAGATGCCCGTGTCTGCGACGAACATCCTTTCCGTCTTCGCGCCGGTCCTTCGCTTTGCACCCTGCATGGCCGAGCCCAGAACGGAGCGGTGCCGCTTTTCGAGGCTTCGGTCGGTTGGTCGACCGACCTTCGCTATCGATCGTCCTTTGCCGGCCGATCGCCTGATGCAGTGATTTCGGGATGGGCTGATCGAAGAAGATCCGCGCCTTGTGGTCGTTCTGGCTCACTACCTATCACACCCCTACCAAGTTACCCAGAGCGGCGAGGGCTGTTGACCTTCTCCTTGGATCACGACAGCGGTCTCGATCCGCATCAACTCGGCAGCCTGACGCGCTGGCTCGGCCTCGCCGTCGAAGCGCACCGGGCGTCCCGGGGTGCGCCAAGCGCCCAAACCCTGATCGAGATGAATCGTGACCGCCGTGCCGTCGGCAAAGTCAAGCCGCAGGCTCCGGGCGTGGGCACAGGCGTCCTTGGGTCGGAGCGACACCGAGGCGCTGGGCAGCAGCGCGCGCAGGACGGCGCCGCGCGTTGTATCCTCCGGCCAGGTGTGGTGCAGGGCCCGCGGCGGCTCCCGGTCGGCTCCGGAGCCCTGTTCAGAGACGACCTCGACCGCTGTTGCCTCGTTCCGGCCCGGCATGGCATACAGGATCCCCGCGAGAAGGCGCACGGACAGTGGCGTGCGCAGGTAGCGGTCGCTGTACACGACACGAGCTACCGGACGCTTGCCCGCGAAGGCCTGCGGGCGAAGGGGCACCACCGCTTTCCAGAAGGCCTTGCCGAAACCGGCGACCGGTCCGTCAAACTGATGCCGGATGTCCACGTGGGCGCTGTTACCTTCGCCGAAGGCCGCAAGCTTAGCCAGAGAGAGCGCTGGGCCCATCTCGGCCGGAGCGTGCGCGCCAACGAGGGCTGGCGCGACGCTGACGTCGCCCCACGTTGGTCCGACTGTTGCAGCCGACGGTGCAGGGGTTGCGATCTGCTGATGGCGTCCGCCGGCCTCGAGCTCGGCGATGATGGGAAGGCCGCCCGCCATGGGCAGGTTTGCACAGGAGCGCAGCGCCCCACCAGAGCGTGCGACAGCCCGCACCAGGTCGAGCTTCTGCGCGAAGGCTAGCTTTGGCACTTCCCCAGCAGGCAGCGCCAGCGCAACCTCGACGCCGCACCGCTGCGCCGCCGCGAGCAGTTCGGGGCCAGTCCAGTCCATGGCGTCCCAGCCGGTCGCGTCGCCGTGCAGGAAGAGCGTGAGGCGGGTCAGACCGCCTTGGGCGAGGGCGCGGCGTATCCAGTCGGGGACTGGTTCGGTGAGCACCCGCGTCGCCGGGCCGAAGACCTGCAAATCTTCGGGCAGGGACAGGCGCGGCAGGACCTCGCTGCGCAGCGCTTCAAGCGCGCCGGGTCGGTCCACCGGCCCGAGGTCGAACTGCAAATCGCGGCGCAGGATGCAGTCGGGGCAGCCATGAGCGCAGCGCGAGGGACAGTCGAGCCGCTCAGCCGCAGCGGTCAGCAGAGTGGGAAGATCCGTCTCGGCGGTGTTGGCAAAGCCAGAGCCGCCGGACGCCTTATCGTAAAGGAAGAACGACGACCGCCGCCCTCCATCCGCGCGAACGCTCGGAGCGACGCTGACACCCATAAGCTCGGCGTCGATCCCTAGCCGCTCCGCCAGCGCTTCTCGCACCGCCGCGCCGATCGCGAGCGCGCGGCCCTGGTCCGCCTCGGTCGCCTGAAGCGCCTCGAGACGCAGCTCGAACACATCTGTGGAAACTTCGTTGCCAAGCCGTACGTTGCGCCGGATCCGGCGCGAGCCCGTGTCGTTGCCCGGGCAAAGCCCGTCGTCGCGCGGGTTGTCACGGAGTTTCTGCAATGGCCGGTGACTACGCATACCCGCCGGCAGCGTTTCACTGTCTTCGCCGGTCTCAGCCTCGGCCCGGCCACAGGCTATGCAAATCGCGTAGCCCGCGCCCCCGGGCCCCGAGGAGGTCACAAGCACCTTGCCTTCTCGGCTGGTCCGCAGCGCGCCGGTGGCGGGATCGCTGAGCGAGACCCATGGCGCGCCTGCCGCCGACACGCGGGCGCGGTCGGGCGGCACGAAGGCGAGGGTCTCGTAGGCTGCATGTGGCTTGCTGGTGCCGAGAAAGCCGGACGGCCGCAGCAGCTCCCCCCGCCGTGTCCCGCTGCCACAGTCGGGGCAGGTGTCGACGGGCAGGCGCGACAGTCCGAAGGCGTTGCAGGACGGACAGCGCCATAGCGTGCGCAGGTCCTCGACCGATCCTGGCTCGCTCCTGTTGCCCTAAGTCGGCAGGATGCCGTCGGAGCGGTGCACGAGCCCGTCGATGACCACCTCGGCCCCGGGCGAGTAATCCCGGATCGCCATGTCGAGCGGGCGCGAGGGACCGCTTTCGCCGCCCGTCCGCCCGACATGGTCGAAGGCGACCACATCGACGGGAAAGCCATAGGCCGGGGTGAAGCCACGGCGTGCGAGTTCGGAGATCATGAATTCTTCCCGCATCCGCTTTGCGCGCCGCATGTAGAAGCCATGAGCGGGGTCACGCTCCGGATGGGCATCTTGCGCAGTCAGGAGCTGCCCATACTCCGCCATCCAGCGCTCGCGCATCCGGTCGAACGCGTCCGCCGCGCGCTCGGTCACTGCGGCGTTGCCTTCGAGCACGGTTCCACGAACGAGGTTCTGAAGGGCCTCAGCCACGGCTAGGCTGTCGGCCCACTCTCCCTGCAGCGCGACGAGGAACCCTTCGGCCGGGCTGTCGGGGAGCCACGGCGAGACCGTATCGGGCGTCGCGCCGAAGAAGGTACCGATGCCCGTAGTCACCCTGATGCCGCCTTCGCCGCGCAGGTACATCCCGAGAAGGAGCGCGTTGACATGGCGCTGAATTAGGACAGGCCCGTCGAGCCGCACCGCCGGCGCGCGTACCGCGCCCTTCAATAGGCGCGCGGGTTCGCGAAACACCATGCGGTCGAGCGGGAGGTCTTTGCAGAAGGTGAATGCCAGGGCCCATGGCTCGCCCCGGCGCCCGGCTCGGCCGACCCGCTGGCGGTAGTTGGCAGGCGCCGGCGGCACGTTCGTGTTCACCACGAGGCCCACGTCGGGAATGTCGACGCCCATCTCCATGGTGGTGGAGCAGTTGAGGATGTTGATCCGTCCTTTCCTGAACGCTTCTTCATACGTCTGAAGGCTGGCCCGGTCGATCTGAGCGGAATGCTCCTGCGCCCGCAGGAAGGGCGCGAACTCAGCAATCCGGTCGTGTATGTCGGTCCAGTGGCCCCGCTTGCGGAGCGAAGCCACCCTCCCGTCCTCTTCGAGCCAGCGCCGGACCTCCGCCCGCGCCTCGGCCGTCAGCCCCGTAGGCGCTGCCCCTGGCAGGCGCGGCATGTCGACGGGAGTAGCCAGGGCCTCGGCCTCGATTGCGTTGAGCGAAACGCCGGCAGGCGCAAAGGGCAGAAGCCGCCAAGTCTGCGGGCATTGCCAGGCGCGGTCGAGCCGCGCGACCTCCGCTCGTCGAAGGTCTAGCCGCCATGCATAGGGGCCGGCCGCCCTCAGCAGGCGCGCGCTGCTAAAGGCCGTCCAGATCGCCGCGAGGACGGTGTCGACACGCCCCGCGTCTAGCGCGTTGTCGGGGGCACCGCCTGTCAGGCGGTAGAGCAGCCGCACTAGACTGCCACGCGTCGCGGCGGCAGTGGGAAAGCGGGACGGGCTGCGTACCGGGCTCTCGGCGTCAGGCGGCGTACCAGGCTCCATGACTGCCGAAAGCGCGCTGCGGGGCGAAATCCAGTGGCGCATGTCCACCGGATCCTGTGGCAGGTCGATGGCGAGGGTGGCGCGGAACACGATGTCCACCGCAGCATGGAGGACGTCCGCCCAGACCTTCGTATCGTGCCCGGCCTCGGCGAGCGGCGCCGGCACCTTGAGGCGCGCATGCTCCTCGAGCGCCGGGAAGACGAGCCGGGCGAGGCCCATGGTCTCGACGTTGTTTTGGAGCCGTGGCCGGCGGAAGAGTTCGCGGAACAGGAACAGTTCGGCGAGGTCGGCGGGCGTGTCGGCCAGATGCGCACCCCCGAGCGGGCGGCCGCGCCAGACCTCGGCGGCGAAGTCCGACAGTTCGGGGTTGGCGGCGAGGGTACCGCGCAGATCGGTCCAGGAGATACGGCCGGCACCGTCGATCAGCGCAGCGAGCGCCTCCCGTTTCTCTTCGAGAAGGCCACGCAGCGACGGCACGGCAACGACCGCTTGTTCCAGCCCTTCGATCTCGGCCTGCAGCGCGGCCGCTCTAGCCGGATCGCCCCCGCCGGCCTCTTGCACGGCATGGGTGATCACGGCGCGGGTCAAGTTGCGCTCGGCCTCTTGCTGGAGCTTGGCCGAAAACCGCGCGGTGCCCTGCCGGCTGTCGGTAAAGGACAAGAGCCTCCGTCCGCCGAAGGGCGCCGCCCCCGCGCCCTCGACGCGCGGCACGGCCTCAAGGAGCACGGGCATCGCGTTACCCATCAGGAACGGTGCGCCGAAGGTCTGCGGCCGAACGCCGGTGCGTGGCTCGTGTGCGCGCGCGCAACAGGCCCGATCGGCATGCTCTTCGACGATCCGAAGCGTCGCAACAAGGTCACTTGGCTCAGGCCGGTTCAGCAACGCGCCATCCGTGAGCCGAACTGCGATGTCGTCCCCGCTATCCTGCGCGGGGCCGAGCAGAACCTCGCGTGACGGCGTCGCCGCAGCGCCCTCTTCGGGGCTTGGGTCGGGCTCGACATCGAGCACGTACTCGTCCTCGTCGTCACCCCTGCGGGCCTGCGTCAGGTATTCGTGGGCCCCTTGCGCGAAGCGTTCAGCGAGGAGCCAGGGTGTTCCGCACTCGTCGCAGGCGCCGACCTCGAAGACCGGCGCGCTGCAGGTACAGCGCTCTCGTTCCTCAAGATGCACCTGGCCGTATGGCCAGTCCGAGCCTTCGGTGGAAAGCGCCGGGTGGCGATCCGGGCATGCTGGGTCGATGCAGGCCCAGAGTCCGGCCTGCGCCCGGTGGAATACGTGGAGCCGCCACGGCGCGAGGCGGAGATCGGATCCGGGAGCACACGCCCGTGCCGCAGCCTCCAGAACCGCGAAAGCCTGATGCCGGGCCCCTCGATCGCCCGGATCCCCGAGCCCGAGGATCCCCGTCGCTCCGCCGAGCGTCAGCCCCCCGTCGCGCATCCGGGCGCGGGCGGCACGGATCCGAGGATCGGGCGCGAGCATCTGCCAGAGGCTCTCGTCTGGGACCGCCAGCGCCTCTCGGTCGAGCGCCGCTTGATCGCCTTCGGGCGGAAGATCGGGCTCCCGCTCCTCGCCGGCGATGATCTCAACGCGATCCTCCGGCACGCCGCCCAGGTCCGCCACGAAGCGGCGCAGCGCCGCCGCCGTTTCCTGTCCTTCGCCGATGGTGGCGGAGGTCGCAGCGAGACGAACGTCTTCCGGGGCGACCCCAAACGCCTCCCGCACCCGGCGCAGCAGCAGCGCCATCTCTGCCGCCTGCGCGCCGACGTAGCTGTGCGCCTCATCCAGCACGATCCAGCGCAGCGTGCCCTGCGAACGCTCGAGGATTGGTCCGTCCTGAGCCCGCATCAGCATGTATTCGAGCATCGTGGTGTTAGTGACGAGAATCGAGGGTGGATCCTCCCGCAGCCGCTTGCGGTCCGGCACCATCCCGCCGCCGGGCCATTCATGGGGTGGCAGCGTCTCTTTGAGATGTCTGTTGTAGAGCGCGTAGGTGATCCTACCCGACAGGGGCGCAATCCACTCGCCGAGCCGCTCGCGCTGGCTGTCGATCAGAGCGTTTAGCGGGTAGAGGACGATGGCCTGCACGCCCCGCCGCCGCCCGGCTGGCGACTGCCGCAGGAGGTCGTTTAGCATCGGCACCATGAAGCACTCGGTCTTGCCCGAGCCGGTGCCGCTGGTGACGAGAAAGCTCCGCCCCTCGGCCGCGGCGGTCCAGGCGCGCATCTGGTGGAGATAGGGCGCGTGCTCAGCGCCGTGCCGTGGCCATCGGCGGTTTGGCGCCCCGTCTAGTGCGGCCACCAGATCCTCTTCCAAAAGTCTACCTGCCAGATCGTTCAGCGTGCGGTCCGCGCGTTTCCAGACCCGCGCGGCCTCGAACACCGGGTCGGCGAGGAACGCGTCCGCCTGTCCTGGCTCGGCCCGCAGGCGCGCGGAAAGCGCGGTGCGCAGGGCGACCGAGCGGACACGTCCTTTGGCCACCACCGCCGACGCGGCGCGTTCCGCGACCCGATCCAGGACCTCGGCGTAGCCCGAGCGGTTGGTGTCGATGCCGTCCTTCATTCTGCCGTCTTCCCTTATTTCCGCGAAAGGCGCATTGCCTGCCAGGCCATCGCGGCCGGGAGCGCCAAGTCAAAATGGCTCGGGTCTAGGTGGATGCAGCGCAACAGCTGCACCCCGGTGCGGCCCTGCGGCGCTGCTCGCAGGCCGAAGGCGACCTCGGACACGAATAGCGGCGCCTCGATCAGGCCATTCACATGATCGGCAAAACGGACGAAGGCCGCAGGCTGCGCCGCCGCGCGCAGGTCGGGAAAGGAGAGGTCGCTCTCGCCGTGGCGCCGCGCGGCCGCGTCTGCAAGCCGCAAAAGGGTCCCTTCAGGATCCCCGAACGCTGACGGCATACGCCCGAGCCAGTGCATGAGATCGGGGTGCGCCGCGAGCCTCGCCTCCATGAGGCCGAGCGCGAGATGCCCGTCCAGATCGGGGCGGAGCGTCAGGATCTCCCGCACGCGTCGCGCCATCTGCTCGCGCGCGAGCGTCTCGGCCCGCTCCGCCAGCGCGGGGATCGCAGCGAGGCTAGTGGTCAGGCTTGCCAGCTCCGACGCCACGGCCGCGCCCCAGTCCCGCGGCGCAACAAAAGCCCAGCGGCGTGCGCCGTGACGCTCAAGCTCCAGTCGGTCCGACAGGTCCGATACGTCGGCCCTCACGAGCAGACGCACGGCCACGGCCGACACTCGTTCAAGCGCCAGCACCTGGTCCAGCGCGGAAGGGCTCGCACCATGAGTCGTCAGGGCGTCTATGGCCCGCTCAAGCGCCATGATGTGCTGTACATCGACCCCGTCGCGGAATATCGCCGCATAGGCTTCGACTCGCGCTGCACGGGTGCGTCCGGTGCCGGCGGCATGCAGACGATCATCTTGATCGGTCGTCGCCTCTTGTCCGGCATCCGGCTCGACCACGAGCGGGCGGGGCGGGCGAAGCGGCTGTCCGTGTAGAGAGGGAAGGAAGAACCAGCGCCCTGGCCCGAGCACGTTTCCCATCGCCGCCGGCGGCGCGTTGGGAGCCGCGACCGCCGGCCCAGGCGCGTCGATGTTGATCGCCACCAGGTCGGGCAACGTCCGTTCATCACCCGGTGCGCCATGCGTTCGCAAGATCACCCCATCCTCGGTCAAATGGGTCTCGCCAAGGAACCGCCGCACTAGGAGTCGGGGCGACTCGTGCCCGTCGGCGAGCGCTCGAAGCCGAACCTCCGCGTCCGGCCCGCCATGGGAGAGCAAGTCGTCCACAAGGTCTCGAATGCTCGACAGGGGCGCCTCGCCGTGGACGCGGACGGCCAGCGGCGACGTTATGCCACCAAGACCGGGCGCGACCAGCCGCAGGCTAAGGTCGGTCTGGCCGACGTGAGCTGGCAGCACCCGCCAGTCGCGCAGATCGTGCAGCGTGATCTCGCGCTGTGTCTCAAGGATCGACCCGTCTGGCCCTGCCAGATAGGCCCGCGTGGCCGGGAGCGCGAGTTGCCAGTCCAGCGTCTCCGCCCCATCTGGCGCAGCGGCGCGCAGGCGGAGCCGCGCCTTGCGGACCCCGCCCGCGGGCAGCGGAACCTGGGCAGACCCAGCCTCATTGATCACCGCCGGCGTGGCGTCTTCCACCCGCAGGGCCCAGCCGGCAGGCAAGCCGGAGACGCTCAGCGCCTCGCCCCCGGCATCCATCGAGAAGCGCGCTGCCGGCGGCAGGATTCGTAGCCGGAGCCGTGCGCCCACGTTCCCGTCTTCTTCCGCGGCGACGTCGAGCGTGCCGAGGAAGCTCTCCTCCGGTGCTGATCGTCGCCAAGCGCCGCGCCCGCCGGAACGGTACAGACGGCGCCGAGTCGGAAGGGAGACGAACCCGTGCCCCGCCCGGCGCAGGGCGATGTCGGGTAGACCTCGGAACACTGGCACCCCTCGCCCGTCGCGCACCGTGCTGTCCTGTGCGCCGAAAGCGGCGATTTCGTCTCGCTCGGTGCGGTCCGCGCCCGTCTGGACCGCGAGTGACCAGTCGCGCACACCGATCCGCCCTTTGCCCTCAAGCCGCAGAAGCCGGCCCTCCGCGCTCTCGCCGCCCGGCTGGGCGACCAGACCCTCGCTGCAAGTCACCCGCGCATTCGCCCCCACGAGCGCCCAGACGAACGGGTCGTGGGTCCGCAGAGATGCGCTGCCGGCCCAGGCCAGCCGCCGCGCCGCGCCGTCGTCACCGCTTTCGGCCAACGTCCAGAGTGTCAGGCCCTCGGCTGGGTCGACCGCCCCTCCGCCGGGCAAGGAGACAGGTTGCAGCAGCCGGCCGTCAGCCATCGCCACCAGCTCAATCGGCGCCGACAGGGGGAAGGGGAAGCGGGCCGTCCGGCGTCCGCTGATCCTGGTCGCGCTCCAGCCGCCCTCCTCACGGTCGAGGGCTAGCATCAGGTCCGGGCAGGCCGCTGCCAGCGCGCCGGTCGGGGCGAGGCGCACGCGCCGATAGGCCGCATCGATACCGTCCATCAGACGCGCGGGCAGGCGGGTCGCTGGGGCGACGTCGACGAAGGCCCGCCAGGCGCCATCCTCATCACGCACCAGCTGGCGGCCCAACGGCTCATCGACCTCGCCGCCGGCCCGCACGGTCATCGCTTCGGCGAAGAGCGCACGGGCGGCATCCCCGTCGAAGCGTAGCGTAAGGCGCTCGCGCCAGGCCGGCTCCGCGCGGTCGAGCCAGCTCTCGACGTCGGCGGCGGCCAAATCGCGCGGTGCCCGGCCGCGCAAGTCGACAAGCTCGCGAGCGAACTGCACGAAAAGACCGTGGAACTCCTCGGTGCGATAGCCCATCGGCAGACGTTCCGCGCGTCTCCGGGCGAAGGCCAGCGCCTGCTCCTCTGGACAGCCTGCGCCGAAGCGCTCCAGATCGGCGACGAGGCCGACGAGCGCCGCACGATAGCCGCCTTCGTTCGCCAGAAGCCTCACAGGAAGCCCGCCCTCGGCGGCGAGCGTACGCAGGTACTGCACGCCCGCATCGCTGCTGCGGGGCGGCGGGCGACGCAGCTTCCGCAGTCCTCTGGCTGTTAGGTCACGCAGTGTAGCTTGGTCGAGACTGAGGCCGAGCTCATCCGTGAGGAAAGCCCAGGAGAAGGATCCGCCGGCGAAATTCCGTCGATAGTGCTCTGCTGCCCATAGGACGAAGGCCGCGGCCGTTTCACCGTCCCTCGATGGTCCAAGGCCGCTGCGGAGACCGATCTCGAGTTCGTCGAAGCGGCGTTCCGAAAGCCGGTACAGATGCAGAGGCCGACCGTCGATCTCGTCTCCGATCGAAGCAGCGAAGTCCATCGGCATCACGCTACCTCGTCCCTACAGTAACAGAGACATGAGGCTTGAGATCGTGCGATCTTTTGCTTGGCTTCCGAACACGCCGTAAGCGTTGCGCGAACTGCTGCAACGCCACCCGGGACAGGGCCAAATTCATAAGTTGCGCCAACACTACTGATGATACCGTTTGTCCCTTCGAATCAAAGATTTGCATCCACTGTAGCAACGACTTCGCCAGTGGAGAACGTTGAATCCCGGTCCCATCCCCTCCGCCACTTGCCCTCGCGAAAGCGGTCTCCCGATCCGGCTGCGGCCGGATTTTTCCGTTGTTTTCGAGGTTAGCGTCCACGCACGTGGTGTAATTTCAGCGCCTTCGACGGTGTAATTCCGGGTGGCCATCGAGGTGTATGGTCGAGGTGGAGTTTCGACGCTTCAACCACGAACCTTACGGAGACCCCGATGACCAAATCCAACATG
>JAUQYB010000103.1 GCA_030837825.1 Albidovulum sp. | reverse complement strand
GATCAGCTCCTCCGGCCGGCAGTCGAGATAGAGCACCTCGGGCGCCACCTCGGGGATCCGGGTCAGCCGGTCGATCAGTTCGATGAGTGCCGTGGCGGAGAAATCGCGGTTGCGCACGTCGATGCCGAGCGCCACGGGGCGGGCGATCGGCGGACCGTCGAGAAGGCGCGGGATGAGGCTGAAGGGCAGGTTGTCGATCACCTCGTAGCCGAGATCCTCGAGCGCGTGGATCGCGGTCGAGCGGCCGGCCCCCGAAGGTCCGGTCACGAGGACGACGCGCTGGCCGCCCTGGTCGCCCTGGCCGCTTTCCTCTCGCGCCGGTTGCAGGTGTGCCTCCGTCATTCCGACCGACCCGCCTTGAGATATTGCAGGATCGCCGCGGGAAAATGGGCGCTCTCGACCCTGTGAAGGACGGGCAGGGTCACGCCGAGGAGTCTGCGGCTGTGCCGCAGCGGCAGTCGCTCGGTCTCCGGCAGGCCGAGATCGACCGCCAGCACGACGCGGGCGGTGGCGATCGCGTCGGCGGCAAGGATGCCGACGCCGCGCGCCTCGATCAGGCCGCGGATGCGGGCGGGCGCCGCGGCGAGGATCATGCCGGCCTCGGCCGCCACCGCGGTCCGGTCATCGCTGACCAGAGTGCAGCCATAGGCCATCAGTTGCAGCGCGAGCGCCGACTTGCCCGCGCCCGAGGGGCCGAGGATCAGGACACCGCGGCCGGCAAGCGCCACGCAGCTTGCGTGAAGGATGGTGACGCGCCCGGCCCCGGGGCTCACAAGGGAAGGCCCACGACGAAGCGGGCGCCCAGGGGTTCGGAGGTGATGTCGGCATCGGTGGGCCGGATGTTCTCGGCCCAGATCACGCCGCCGTGCGCCTCGACGATCTGCTTGGAGATGGCGAGCCCGAGGCCGGAATGCTCGCCGAACTGGCCCGCGGGACGCTCGGAATAGAAGCGCTTGAAGATCTTGGTCAGCGCCTGGTCGGGGATGCCGGGGCCGGTATCCTCGACCACGACGAGCACCCGGTTCTCGCGCTTGCGCGCCCAGACCCGCACCGCGTCGCCTTCCTGGCAGAACGAGACCGCGTTGGTGATGAGGTTGACGAAGACCTGCGCCAGACGGCCCTCGAGCCCCTGGATGACGATCGGCTCGGGCGGCAGGTCGGTGATGAAGTCGACGCCTTTCGATTTCGCCTCCTGCCCGAGGTATTCGGCAAGGTTGCCGAGCATCTTGAGAAGGTTGAAGGTGTCTTCCTCCTCCTTCACCAGTTCGCTGTCGAGCCGGGAGGCGTTGGAGATGTCACTGACCAGACGGTCGAGCCGGCGCACGTCGTGGTCGATGACATTCAGGAGCTTGTCGCGCTGGTCGTCGCGCTTGGCGACCCTGAGCGTGCCGACGGCGGAGCGCAGGCTGGCCAGCGGGTTCTTGATTTCGTGCGCCACGTCGGCGGCGAACTGTTCATTGGACTCGATGCGTTCGTAAAGCGCGGCCACCATGCCGCGCATCGCCCCCGAAAGCCGCCCGATCTCGTCGGGGCGCGCGGTGAGGTCCGGGATGCGGACGCGGTTGGGCGACATTTTCCGCGCGTTCTTGTCGCGGCCAAGCTCGGCAGCGGCGGCAAGGTCCGAGAGCGGATTGGCGATGGTCGAGGCAAGGACGAGGCTGAGGCCGATCGAGACGACGATGGCGATGACGAACATCTGCAAGACCTGCTCGCGTTCCACCCGCACCAGTTGGTCGATCTCTCCGGCCACCGAGGTGATCGCGGCGACGCCGATCACCCGGTCTTCGTGGCGGATCGGCGTGGCGACGGTGAAGATCGCGTCGCCCGCAACGTCGCGCCCGGTGCGAATCTGGGTCTCGCCCGCAAGGGCGGCGGGCACCAGATCGCGCGCCAGATCCTCGCCGCCGAAGACCGGGTTCTGGGTGTTCTGCGGCGCGAGAAGCCCCGCGATGGTTTCCCAGACCGAATTCAGCAGGTCGGTGATGAGGGTCGAGCGGTGGTCGAGCTGCAGGCCGGTCACCTTCTCGCGCGCGGGCCGGTCCATCCCGACGGTCGAGACGATGAGGCTTTCCTGGGTGTCGAAGACGAAGAGCTCTGCCCCCTCGGGCAGTTCGACGCCGCGGGCGGTCGCTATCGCGTCGAGCCCGTCGCCGGTGGCGAGGTTGACCGGCGAGCCGGCGGGAAGCTGCGCCTCGAACACGTCGGCCACCAGTTGCGCCTCGGCGACGAGGCCGCTTTCGCGCTGGAGCACGAGGCTGTCGCGGAACGGGTTGAGGTAGAGCACGCCGGCGACGAGGACGATCATCGCCATCAGGTTGAAGGTGATGATCTTCCGCGCGAGCGGCGAGCGGTTGAGCGAAATGAATCCCCGCCGTTCGCGGCCCGCCTTCAGCTCGGACTCCACGAACCCTTCCGGCGCGGTCCAGTCCTCGCCCAGGACGACATCCGCCCGGCGAGCCTCAGTTCGGTCGCGCAAG
>JAUQYB010000102.1 GCA_030837825.1 Albidovulum sp. | reverse complement strand
ACCGTTCGACTTCGACTACGACCACCTGAAGTCGGCGCCCGAGATGGAGGCCTTCCCGACGGCGCGGCCGCGCTCGAAGATCACCGGCGAGCGGATGGAGAAGATCGTCAAGGGCCCGAACTGGGAGGAGATCCTCGGCGGGGAATTCTCCAAGCGGTCGCAGGACTACAACTTCGAGGGGGTGCAGAAGCAGATCTACGGGGAATACGAGAACACCTTCATGATGTATCTCCCCCGGCTCTGCGAGCATTGCCTCAACCCGGCCTGCGCGGCGTCGTGCCCCTCGGGCGCGATCTACAAGCGCGAGGAGGACGGCATCGTCCTGATCGACCAGGAGAAGTGCCGCGGCTGGCGGATGTGCGTTTCCGGCTGCCCCTACAAGAAGGTCTACTACAACTGGTCGACCGGCAAGTCGGAGAAATGCACGCTCTGCTATCCGCGGATCGAGAGCGGCAACCCGACGGTCTGCTCGGAAACCTGCGTCGGCCGCATCCGCTATATCGGCGTGATCCTCTATGACGCCGACAGGATCGAGGAGGCCGCGAACGCGCCGGCGACGACCGACCTCTACGAGGCGCAGCTTGGCGTCTTCCTCGACCCCAACGACCCGGCGGTGATCGAGACGGCGCGCGCCGACGGCATCCCCGAGGACTGGATCCGGGCGGCGAAGGAAAGCCCGATCTGGAAGATGGCGATGGAATGGAAGGTGGCCTTCCCGCTGCATCCGGAATACCGGACGTTGCCGATGGTCTGGTATATCCCGCCGCTCAGCCCGATCCAGAACGCCGCCGCCGCGGGCGCGATCGGCATGGACGGCGCGATGCCCGACGTGAAGAACCTGCGCATCCCGCTGCGCTATCTCGCCAACATGCTGACGGCGGGCGACGAGCGGCCGGTGGCACAGGCGCTGGAGCGGATGCTGGCGATGCGCGCCTACATGCGGGCGAAGACGGTGGATGGCGTGATCGACGAGGGCATCGCCGCGCGCGTCGGCCTTTCGGGCCGGGTGATCGAGGAGATGTACAAGATCATGGCGCTGGCCGACTACGAGGACCGGTTCGTGATCCCGACCACGCACCGCGAACAGGTCGAGGAGGCCTACGACCTGCGCGGCGGCTGCGGCTTCACCGACAGCAACGGCTGCTCGACCGGCATCTCGAAGGGCTCGCTCTTCGGCGGATCGAAGAAGCCGCTGCGGATGCCCGAGGAGGTGCAGCGATGACCTGCCTCAAGGACCGCACGCTGAAGGCGCTGTCGCTGATCCTCAGCTATCCGACGCGCGAATTGCAGTCGGCGATGCCCGAGATCGGCGGCGTCCTCGCCTCCGAGCCCAGGCTGACGGCGGCGGCGCGACGCGACCTGCGCCCCCTGGTCGAGAGCCTGCGCGACGACGACCTCTATGACCTCGAGGAGCGGTTCGTCGCGCTCTTCGACCGCTCGCGCACGCTTTCGCTCAACCTCTTCGAGCATGTCCACGGCGAAAGCCGCGACCGGGGCGGCGCGATGGTGTCGCTGGTGGAGACCTACCGCGCCGGCGGCTACGACCCCGCCACAAGCGAGCTGCCCGATCACCTTCCGGTGCTGCTGGAATTCCTCGCCACAAGGCCGGAGACAGAGGCGCGCGAGACGCTGGCGGACGCCGCCCACATCTTCGAGGCGCTTCGCGAACGGCTGGCCCGGCGCGGCAGCGCCTATGCCGCGGTCTTCGCGGCCCTCGGTCAGCTTGCCGGGGAAGCGGCCGACGCCGGATCGGTGGCCGAGCTTCTCGGCCAGGCCGACGTCGATCCGAACGACCTCGAGGCGCTCGACGCGGTCTGGGAGGAAAGCGAGGTTCTTTTCGGCCCCGACCCCAACGCCGGCTGCCCGGCCACGCGCGACCTGCTCGCGCGGATGGACCGGCCCATCAATCCCGCGCCCGACGTGGCCGCCGAGTAACGGAGAGCGAACATGCACAACTTCATCTTCGGGATCTATCCCTACATCGCGCTCGCGGTCCTCGTCATCGGCTCGGCGGCGCGCTATGAACGCGATCCCTTCACCTGGAAAAGCTCGTCTTCGCAGCTTCTGCGCCGCAACCAGCTTGTCCTCGGCTCGGTCCTGTTCCATGTCGGCGTGCTGGTGATCTTCGTCGGCCACCTGTTCGGCCTCTTGACGCCGCTGTGGCTGATCGAGCTGTTCGGCATCGGCCACGGTGCCAAGCAGATCCTCGCCGTCGCGGTCGGCGGCATCGCCGGGGTCATGGCGCTTGTCGGCGGGATCATCCTGATCCACCGCCGTCTGGTCGACCCGCGCATCCGCGCGACCTCGAGCACGATGGACATCGTGATCCTGTCGCTTCTCCTGGTGCAGCTTGCGCTGGGGCTGCTGACGATCTTCGTCTCGCTCCAGCATCTCGACGGCGAGGAGATGGTGCGCTTCATGAACTGGGCGCAGGGCATCTTCACGCTTGACCCGAATGCCGCGAGCTATACCGAGGGCGCCTCGATCCTGTTCCAGCTTCACATCTTCCTCGGGCTGACGATCTTCCTGCTGTTCCCGTTCTCGCGGCTGGTGCACATGCTGTCGGGGCTGGCGGCGCCGTTCCGCTATCTGCTGACCCGCACCGGCTACCAGATCGTCCGGTCGCGGCGGCGCGTGGCGCTGCCGAAACACGACGGCCCGGTGCGGGGGGTGCAGGCCAGCCAGGCGCCGCTTTCGCGCAAGACCGCGCAGCCGGCGGAGTGAGCACCATGGCCACCGCCCTCTTTCCCGACCTGGTGGTGAACGGCGAGGTGGTGCCCCACGCCGTCGTCGCCGCCGAGGTGCAGAACCATGCGGCGCCGAAGGGCAAGCCCGGCATCGCCTGGCGCAAGGCCGCCAACGCCATCGCGATGCGCACGCTCTTGTTGCAGGAAGCGCGCCGGCGGGGGATCGGCGCCGAACCGGCCGAGGTCGGGCCTGGGCGGTTCGAGACCGGGGAGGAGGCCCTGATCCGGGGCCTTCTGGAGGCCGCCGTCGTGGCCGACCGGCCGACCGAGGACGAGATTCGCGCCGAATGGGCCCGCGATCCGTCACGGTTCCGCGCCCCGCCGCTGTGGGAAGTGTCGCATATCCTGTGCGCCTGCGACCCCCGCGACGAGGGCGAGAAGGACGTGGCGCTGGCGCGGGCACGGGCGCTTCTGGCCGACCTTGCCGCCCGTCCGGGCGATTTTGCGCGGGCCGCGGCAAGCCACAGCGACTGCGGCTCCAAATCCTCGGGCGGGGCGCTGGGCCAGATCGGCCCGGGCGATACGGTTCCGGAATTCGAGGCGGTGCTGCGGGGCCTGGGCGAGGGCGAAACCACGGCAGAGCCGGTCCTGTCGCGCCACGGATGGCACATCATCCGGATGGATGCGGTGGCGACGGGCGCCGTCCTGCCGTTCGAGACGGTGCGGCCGAAGATCGCCGCCGCGCTGGAAAAGGCCGCCTGGGCGCGGGAGGCGCGGTCGTTCGCCGACAGGCTCCTGGCATCGGCCGAGATTTCCGGCGCGGACCTGCGGCAGGCCTGAAGCGGGAATCCGCCATGATCGCACGGCGTGCACACGATCCCCGGCGCGGCGACGGTCTGTCGCCGACCGATCCGCGACTGCTTGGCAACCCGCTGGATTTCCTCCACGAGGATCACCTGCGCGAGCGCGAGATCTGCGTGATGCTGGATCGGATCGCGGCGGCCGAGAACCCCGACCAGGACGCCGCGGCGCATGCGGCGGGCTTTCTCGCCGACGAATTGCCGCTGCATTTCGCCGACGAGGAGGAGGATCTCTTTCCGCTTCTGCGGCAGCGCTGCGAGCCCGAGGACGACATCGAGCGCGCGCTGGCGCGCCTGTCGGCCGACCACAGCCACGCCGGGGTGGAGACGCCCGATCTCGTCACGTTGCTGCGCCGGGTGGCCGAGGGCGAGGCCGCGCTGACGCCGGAGGACCGCGCCCTGCTGACCCGCTATGCGTCGCATTCCCGGCGCCACCTGATCCTGGAAAACGCCATTGTCCTGCCCCTGGCCCGCGCCCGGCTGACGCGCAGGGATCTCGACCGGATGCGGCTGGCGATGCTGCACCGGCGGGGGCTCGACCGGTTGATCGGAGGCCTGCGGTGCTGAACGACCTCCTCAGCGGCAATCTGGCCTGGTCGGCGCGGCGGCACGAGGAAGACCCGGGATTCTTCGCGCGCATGGGGGTGCAGCAGGCGCCGGAATATTTCTGGATCGGCTGCTCGGACAGCCGCGTTCCCGCCAACGTGGTGACCGGGCTCGACCCCGGCGAGGTCTTCGTCCACCGCAACGTGGCCAATGTCGTCCATTCCACCGACATGAACCTTCTCTCGGCGCTGGAATTCGCCGTCGAAGTGCTGGGGGTGCGCGAGATCATCGTCTGCGGCCATTACGGCTGCGGCGGGGTGAGGGCCGCGACCGAGGACCTGCCGCATGGCATCACCGACCACTGGCTGGAGCCGGTCCGGCGGATCGCCCGGGCCTATGCGGTCGATCTGGCGCGGGCGGGTGATCCCGGCGCCCGGCGCGACCGGCTGGCCGAGCTGAACGTGATCGAGGGCGTCCGCCGGGTGTCGGAGACCCCGATCCTGCAACGCGCCTGGGAGGCCGGCGCCGATGTCCGCGTGCACGGGCTGATCTACGGGCTGAAGGACGGCCGGCTGCGCGATCTGGATTGCTCGACCGGCCCCGGCCGGCTCAGGGCGGAAACCAAGGACTGACCATGCAAATCGCCTATACGATGGCCCCCGGACGGGGCGACACCGACCTGATCCTGTTCGGCCTTGCCGGGCGGCTTGCGGCGCGCGGGCTGCGGTGCTGCGGCACCGTCCAGATCAACACCGAACGGCCCGGCGCCGGCCCCTGCGACATGGATGTGAAGGTGCTGCCCGTTGGGCCGGTGCTGCGCATCTCGCAGGATCTCGGCCGCGATTCGCATGGCTGCCGTCTTGATCCGCAGGCGCTCGAGACCGCGGTGGGCCTCGTCGCGGCCAGCCTTGCCGGTGGCGCGGATGTGCTGATCGTCAACAAGTTCGGCAAGCACGAGGCCGAGGGCCGCGGTTTCCGCGAGGTGATTGCCGAGGCGCTGGCGCGCGGCATCCCGGTTCTCGTCGGCCTGAACGGACTGAACCTTCCCGCGTTCGAGGGGTTTGCCGGCGGGCTCGCCGTCCCGCTGCCGGCCGAGGAGGAGGCGCTTGCCGCCTGGGTGCTCGCGGTAACCGGTCAGGAAAGCTGCCCCGCCTGAGGCCGAGCCGGTGAAGGCCGGGCCGGCCGTTCACGCTGCCCGGGCCGGCGCCATGCCTGCCTTGCGGCTGAATTCCAGGACCGCCGCGAAGACCAGCATCGCGGCGATGCCGCTGCCGATCAGCATGGCATCGACGGCGAATGGCGCCTCGCCCGCGATCTCCTTCGCCGCGCGCACCGCGAAGGACAGGATCGTGCCGAGCGCGAAGACCGGCAGCGCATGGCGGCCCAGAAGCGCGAAGGGCGCCATCGGGCGGGACTCGCAGAAGCCGCGCAGCCAGGGCAGCACGCTCAGCACATAGGCGAGCGAGAGGAAATGCAGAAGCCGCGGCACCGAGATATAGGTCTTGTCGAAATCGCGGATCAGGTTCGGCACCCCCTGGGCCGCCGCCCATCCGAGCATCGCGTTGCCCTGGGCCTGGAGCGCGGGCCATTTGAGCCAGACCAGCGCCAGAAGAAGATAGGCCCCGGCGGCGAGCGCGAGCCCCCGGTTGACCGGAACGAAGCGCGCCCCGCGTTTCAGCGCCACACCGGTGAGGATGCCGAGGACGAAGAGAAGCTGCCAGGCAAAGGGGTTGAAGAACCAGCCGCCCGGAAGCGGCAGGTTCGGCAGGTCGAAGTGGGTCAGCCCCGCCGCGGCCCAGAGTGCTGCTGAGGCGGCAAGAGTCGCGCGCGGCCAGCGGACGGCGGCCATGATCATCGCCGGGGCGGCGAGCAGGAGCGCGGCATAGAGCGGCAGGATGTTCACATAGCCGAACTGATGGCCCAGCACCGGCAGTCCGACCAGGACGCCGATCGGGTCGCTGACCAGGAACTGGAAGTTGTCCTTTGCGAACAGCGTTCCGGTTCCGCCGTAGCGCAGCGTCGCCGCGACGATGGCGAGCGCCCAGAACGTGACCATGAGGTGCACGAGATAGAGCGTCCAGGCGCGTTTCCAGATGCGGCGGACGCCGGGCCAGAGCGGGCGTGCGGCAAGCCCGCCGGCATAGGCGAGGACGGCCGAGAGGCCGGAAAGGAAGACGAACCCCTCCGCCGCGTCTGAAAAGCCGAAGTTGCGGCTGGTGGCGTATTCAAAGAGCGTGCCGGGCACATGGTTGACGAAAATCATCACCAGCGCGATGCCGCGCAGCACGTCGATCCGCGCATCGCGCCGGCGCTTCGGCAAGGAAACCGGCGCCGGTGCGGCCGCCGTCTCGGGCGCGGCGGACGGGGATGGTGCCGCCCCGCCGCGCGGAATGAGGCGCAGCGCCTGCCTAGGCATGGGCCTTGGTCCTCAGTTGCGTGGCGGCGGCGTCTCGCGGAGCATTCCCCGCACGGTTCCAGCGGTCGAGCGTCTGCTGATGCGCCGCCAGGATCGGCGGCAGCGCGCGTTCCTCGGGGGTGGCGAAAAGCGCCGACGCCTTCGATGGCCGCGAGGTCCAGGAGATCAGGACGGGGGCGAGGATCATCGGCACCAGAACCGGCAGGAGCCAGGGCAGCAGCCCCGCCCCCCAGTGCCATGCCGCGAAAAGACCGGCGAGGCCAAGGGTGACGATGAAATGGCTGGCCTCGAAGGCCTCCGTGACGGTGAGCCGCGCCTCGCCGCGCCGGTTGGGCGGCCAGCCTCCGTCGGCGCCGCGCAGCACCTGCACGACGGCTCGGGTCTGGAAGGCCATCATCACCGGCGCGATCAGGCTGGAAAGCAGGAGGTCGAGGAGGCTGGACAGCGCCACGCCGGCCATGCTGCCGTAGCTTCGCGCCCGCCCCGTCGCCCGGGCCTCGATCAGGATCAGGAGCTTCGGCATGACCAGAAGGCCGATGATGCCGATGAAAAGGCCGATGGCCTTCGCCGTCTCGTCGCTGGGAAAGACCGGGAAGAACTGGTGCGGGTCGGGGAAGTAGTCGGGCGGCGGCAGGGTGGCGCGGTCGGCCACCGCCGAGATCAGGAAGCCCGCCCAGAACACCGGCGCGATGTAGGAGACGATGCCGAGCGCCATCGAAAGCCGGCTCCAGCCGAGCAGGCCCGCGGCGCTGACGACCTTGCTGTGCTGGAGGTTGCCCTGGCACCAGCGGCGGTCGCGCCTGGCGTATTCGATGAGGCTTTCCGGCCCTTCCTCGTAGGAACCGCCGAGGTCCGGGTCCACCCGCACGATCCAGCCGGCGCGGGCGAGAAGCGCGGCCTCGACGATGTCGTGGCTGAGGATGTGGCCGCCGAAGGGCGGCTTGCCCGGCAGTTCCGGCAGGCCGCAGCTTTCCGCCCAGGCGCGGCTGCGCACGATCGCGTTGTGACCCCAGAAGGGGCCCGCGCTGCCCTGAAGCCGCGCGAGGCCGCGGGCGAAGACCGGCGAGTAGAAGGCGGCGGCGAACTGCATCACGCGGCCGAAGAGCGAGCCCGCGCGGACGATGACCGGCAGCGTCTGGAGAAGCCCCAGCCGCGGCTCGGCCTCCATCCGCCGGATCATCTCGAGGATCGTCGCCGGTTCCATCAGGCTGTCGGCGTCGAGGATCAGCGCATAGTCATAGGCCGCGCCGCTCCTGCGGAAGAAATCGGCGATGTTGCCGGCCTTGCGCCCGGTGTTGCGCTCCCGCCGGCGGTAGAACAGCCGCCCCGCGCCCGCCGTTTCGGCCATCAGCCGGGAAAACCAGTAGGCCTCGCCCGCCACCGCCTCGGGCCGGGAACTGTCCGAGAGGATGGCGAAATGGACTTCGGCCGGGGCGTTCGCAAGCGCCTCCATCATCGCGGCGACGCGGGCGAAGGTGGGCGCGGGATCCTCGTTGCAGACCGGCATGAGCACGCAGGTTCGTCCCCGGATCGGCGCGTCAGAGGCCGCGCGCCGCGGCGCCGGCCAGAGCCCGATCAGCGCCAGCATGGCGCCCCAGGCGAGCCAGGCGGTGGAAAGCGTGAGAAGCGCGGCGCAGAGCCAGGCCCAGGCCGTCAGGCCGGCGGCCGAGGAATATTGCAGAAAGAGCGCCGCCGCGCCCCCGCCCGCCACAAGGGGCACGAGGACCGCGACGGTCCTGAGAAGGGTGGGGGTGCGGGCGCCGTCCATCTCACGGCTCCGCGCGCCGGCGCGGGGGCGAGAGAAGCGCGCGCAGCAGTTCAAACGGCCGGGCGGGTTCGAGCCGCTGTTCGGGCATGGCAAGCGGCGCGTCAGGCAGGGCCGCGGCCGCAACGGGTGTCGTGGCGCTCAGCGCCTCTTCAAAGGCGGCGGCGCCGGACAGGTCGAACGGAGTCATGGCTTCACCCATTGAAAAGACCAGATTTCGGAAAGCTTGCGCTCGTAGCCCGCGACGTGGGCGGTCATCTCGACGAGCGTCCCGGAGTCGGAGGCGACGTCGACGACCAGCCGCCAAACATCGCTGCCGGGCAGCTTGGACAGCGTCGTCACATCGGCCTTTCCGCCGTTGATCGTCAGCACCGGTTTCACCTCTGCGTCGTCCTCGGGCAGGCGGCCCAGCATCCCGCCCTTGAAGTCGACGACGAACTTGCGCGAGTCGGGCGGGTTTTCAAGCCCCGCCGGGCCGCCGATGCCGCCGCGGGTGGCCCAGACGACGGCGCGGTCGTCGGCATAGTCCGGTTCCAGCCGACCCCAGTGCATCCGGTAGGCAAATTCGTGCGCAGCGCCGGCCTTGATCGGCGTATCGGGAACCCAGAAGGCGCCGATGTTGTCGTGAACCTCGACCGCGGTCGGCAGTTCGAAAAGCCGGATCTTGCCCGACCCCCAGTCGCCGACCGGCTCGATGTCGACCGAGGGGCGCAGGTCATAGCGCGCGCCGGCGTCCTGGTAGTCGTCGAAGTCGCGGCCGCGCTGGTGAAGGCCGAACCGGCGCGGCGCGGTCTCGGCGAAGTAGGAGGACGAGAGCGCCTGCGGGTTGTCGAGCGCGCGCCAGATCACATCGCCGTCCGCACGCACGATCCTCAGCCCGTTGCTGTCGTGCACCCGGGGGCGGTAGTCGTCATAGTCGCCGCGGTTGATGTCGGCGAAAAGGAACATCGAGGTCAGCGGCGCCACGCCCAGTTGCTCGATGTCGCTGCGGAAGAAGAGCCGCGCGGTGACGTCGACCGTGGTCTCCACCCCGGGGGTGATGACAAAGCGGTAGGCGCCGGTCACGCTGGCACTGTCGAGCGCGGCGTAGACGGTCATCGTGTCGGCCCAGGCCGCAGGCTTCTCGATCCAGAAGCCGCTGAAACGGGGGAACTCCTCGGCCTTGGGCAGGCCGCTGTCGATCGCCAGGCCGCGGGCCGACAGCCCGTAGGCGTTGCCAAGGCCGAGCGCGCGGAAATAGCTCGCCCCGATGAACGAGATCACCTCGTCCATCTTGTCGCCCCGGTTCATCGGATGGGTCAGCTTGAACCCCGCCACCCCGGGAAGCGCGGTGCCCGGCGGAACCATGCCCTTCAGTCGGTGGCGGTATTCGAAATCGTCGGTGGTGAAGGTCATCCCGGCGGCCATGCCGTCGACCACCTCGAACAGATGCACCGGTTCCTTGAACAGCCAGCCAAGGTGGAAGGGCATCATCCGCCAGGTGATGTCGGGCGCATTCCATCGCGCCCGGGCCGGCCGGTAGGCGATGAAATTGTAGTCGTCATAGGTCATCTCGGCGAAGACCTGCGGAATTGCCTCGGCCTCGGGTGCTGGGCTTGCGGCGCGGGCCCGGGCCTCTTCGGTCAGAAGATCGAAGCTGAACGGCGTGGCGCCCGTCTCCTGGGCGAAGGCGCGGATTGCGGGCATCAGCGCAGGCAGGCAGACGGAGGCTGCCGCAGCAGCCAGAAACCGGCGCCGCGTGGGCGACGCGCTTGGGATCGCAGGGGGGATCATTTGACTTTGTTTACAACCGGCTAGCCGCGGGCCGACTCACTCCAGGGGCCTCGTGTGCGCATTCACATGGCATCTGGGGATTTCGCAAGGGGTTTGAAGATGCTGCGAGTGCAAAATCGGCTTTCCGGCGAAGCGGGGCGGGATTCCTTGCCGATTCCGGCCGTGCCTGGTCGGCGGGTTTCTGCTGGCTGATGAAAAAACGGGCATCCCGGCTCGGCGACGGGCGGCTGCGGGGCCGATGCCGGCGCGCTGGCTCCCGCCGGCCGGCCTGCCGGCTTGGGCGGGCGGCTGCGGCAAACTCGTCCGCGCGGCGCATCAAGGCTGGCGGCTCGGGGCCTTCTGTGGCAGTGACGGCGAAACGAGGTGGCTTGAATGGCACAGTTGACGCCTGAACACGAGGCGATCGCACGGAAGTCGCTGCTTCTCGCGGGGACCGGCGACGAGGTCGCCGCAAAGGTGCTGGCCTGGGCGCGGGTGCGCAGCTTCGACCGCGGCGCGACGATCTTCCTGCAGGGCGAGCGGGCCACCGCGATCTACATCGTCGTCAGCGGTTGGGTGAAGCTCTACCGCGTCGCGCCGAGCGGGGCCGAGGCGGTCGTCGGTGTCTTCACCCGCGGGCACAGCTTCGGCGAGGCCGTGGCCTTCCGCCACGACGTCTATCCGGTGGCCGCCGAGGCCGCGACCGATTGCGAGCTGATCCGGATCGAGGCCGACGCCGTGCTGCGGCTGATCGAGAGCAATCCCCAGATCGCCGTCTCGATCCTGACCGCAACCTTCGCGCATCTGCACAGCCTCGTGGCGCAGGTGGAGCAGTTGAAGGCGCAGACCGGGGCGCAGCGGGTGGCGGAGTTCCTGCTGGAGCTTGCGCGCTGCGACGAGGGGCGATGCGAGGTGACGCTGCCCTACGACAAGGTGCTAATCGCCGGCCGCCTGGGCATGAAGCCCGAAAGCCTGAGCCGGGCCTTCCAGAAGCTGCGCAAGGTCGGCGTGAAGGTGCTGCAGAACCACGCCGAGATCGCCGATGTGGCGGCGCTCAGGGACTATGCCGAGGAAGACCCGGCCGAGGCCTGGAACCGCGGCTGACCGTCGGTCCTAGCCGCCGAGATAGAGTGCCAGCAGCAGCAGCGCGTAGAGCGCGAGCGTCAGGCCGAAGCCGCGGCGGAAGGCCGGCGCCTCGTCGAGCCTGAGGTAGGCGTTCAGGATCGTCCGCGCCTTGGCCCAGGCGAGCGTCAGGATCGCCGCCCCGCCCAGCGTGACGGCCGTGCCGGTCAGCGCGCCACGGGCGACGGCGATCGACAGGACGGTCGAGCCGCCCGAAAGCGCGAGCAGGAGCATCCAGGCCTTCGTCACCTGCGCCATCGCCTACCTCAGCAGATAGATCACGGGGAAGACGAGAACCCAGACGAGGTCCACCATGTGCCAGAAGGCGGTCCCCGCCTCGACCTCGCGCGGCCGCGCCCGGAAGGCGACGAGCAGCAGCACGACGATCCCCGCCGCGACATGGGCGGCGTGAAAGCCGGTGATGAGGTAGTAGAAGGTGAAGAACGGATGCGTCTCCACCCCGATCCCCTCGGCCGCCTTGCCGGCATATTCGGCCCATTTGATGCCGAGGAAGACGGCGCCGAGCGCGGCCGCCGCGGTCAGGAGCGCGCGGGACCGCGCGATGCGCCCCGCCTCCACCGCCTGCGCGCCGAGTGCTGCGAGCCAGCCCGAAGTGACGAGGACGACGGTGTTCACCCCGGCCGCGGCGCGGTGGAGGTGATCCTGCGCGGCGGCGAAACCTGCCGGATCGGTGAGCCGCACGCCGAGGAAGGCCGCGAGCCCGGCGCCGAAGACCAGAAGCTCCGACACGATCAGGACCCAGATCATCAGGTCGCCGGGCAGGTCGTCGAACGGGCTGTGGCCGGTTTGGTCCCGCTGGGTCATGCGCCCACGAGCTGCCGGTAGATCTGCGGAAGCGCCTGGGTCAGCTTTTCCGGGTGCGGGATCACGGTATAGCCGCCCTGGCCGAACAGCCGCGGGAACCAGGACTTGCCGTCGCGGTCGACGGTGATGCCGAAGACGGCATGACCCATGCGCCGCGCCTCCTCGACCGCCTTGCGGCTGTCTTCGATGCCGTGGCGGCCCTCGTAATGGTCGAGGTCGTTGGGCTTGCCGTCGGTGATGACCAAGAGGAGCCGGCGCCGCCGCGCTTCGCGCGAGAGGCCGGCCGAGGCATGGCGGATCGCGGCGCCGAGCCGGGTGTAGTGGCCGGGTTTCAGGCCGGCGATGCGCGCCTCCACCGCCGTGGTCATCGGTTCGCCGAAGCGCTTGGCGGTCTGGACATAGACCCGGTCGCGCTTCAGCGAGGAAAAGGCGTGGATGGCGAAATCGTCGCCGCAGGCGTCGAGCCCCCAGGCGAGCGCCGCCAGCGCCTCGCGCTCGATGTCGATCACCGCGCGGCCCTCATGCCCGTGGCCGGGAACCGCCGATTCGGTCGAGCGCGACACGTCGAGCAGGATCGACACGGCGAGATCGCGTTTTTCGGTGCGGTTCTGGAGCCAGACCCGGTCGTCGCCCTCGCCGGTGGCCAGCAGGTCGACGCGGGAGCGGATCGCGCGGTCGGTGTCCAGCTCGTCGCCATCGCGGTGGCCGGCCGTCAGGATGCGGGCGGGTCTGAGTGCCTCGAACTGGCGCTTGACGGCGCGGATGCGGCGGGCGGCGCGCGGATCGGTGCGGAAGGCAGGCTCCTCCGCCCCCGGCTCCACGGCCGAGGTCAGGACGCGGGCGTGGGCGGGCAGGTAGGCGCCGGCGCGGGCGTCCCATTCGGGGTATGTCGCCTGACCTGCAAGCCGCTCGCGGTCGACGTCCTCGGGCGCGAGGTCGAGATGGAGCTTCAGCCGCGTCGCCGGGGCCTTGGAGATCTGGCCAAGGCCGATCTCGTCCATGTCGTCGGCGGCCTTCTTGGCGTCGTCGTTCTCGTCCTCCTCGACCCGGCGGTTGAGGTTGATGAACTCGGCCCAACTGAGGATCGCCTCGAACTTGTGGAGGATGAAGCTGTCGTTGCGCTCGATCTGGTCGGACTTGCGGCGGCGGGCACGATGGGCGCGGCCCTCGGCCTGTTCGGCGCTGCCGTCGGTCGCGCGCGTCTCAACCGCGGTCGCGGCCGAGAAGGCAAGGGGGCGCAGATCGGGCCACAGCGGCACCGGCTGGAAGCTGCGGTAGCCGCGCGGGGCGCGCCAGGCGGACAGATCGCCCATCTCGATGGCGGCGAGCATGCGCCCGGCCTTCCGCGAAAGGTGCGCGGGATCGCCGAGAAGATGGCGGATCACGGCTTCGACGGTGCGCTCGGCCTCGGGCAGATGCGGCACGCGGCGGCTGTCGAGATGCGCGCGGGCAAGATCGGCGTGAAGGCGCGCGAAACCCGGCGCATCGGCAAGCGTCGCGCGCGTCATCTCGCGCGCCGCGATCAGCGCGCAAAGATCGGCGCGCAGGGGGTCGTCCGTGGTCTGCGGGGCGCCCGCGTGGGCGGCGGCGGCGGCGAGCCAGATGTAGAGCGCGGCATTCGCTTCGGCCGCGGGAAAGACCGCAAGGCTCTCGGGCAGGCGCAGCGCCTCGCCGTCGAAGGAGGCGCGCGGCGTCGTCTCGGCCTCGGTCCCGAGGCGGCGCCGCAGCGACAGGCGGTGGCCGGACCGTTCCGGCGCGACCGGCTTGATCTCGACCGCGGCGCCGCCGCCGAGGCCGCGGAAAAGGACTGCCAGCCGTCCGCCGACCTCGGAAAGGTCGACACGGGCTCCGTCGTAGACGCTTGGGGCGTCAAGACGGCTGGCAAAGGCGTGCCACAGTTTCCCGACGGTTTCCTCGGGTTCCCATGGCTCGATCTCGATCCCGGACATCGGCCGGCCTCACCCGAAAACGGCGGTGACGAGATCGAGGAGCCCGCGTTTGGTGTCTTCGTCGTCGGTCAGTGGCTCGATCATCGCGACGCGGATCGCCCGGTCGGGCGCCATGCCTTCAGCGATGAGCGTCGCCGCATAGACGACGAGACGGGTCGAGGTGCCTTCCTCCAGGTCCTGCCCCTTCAGCGCGCGGAACTTGTTGGCAAGCCGCACGAGCGGCTTCACCCGCTCTTCGGCCAGGCCGCTTTCGCGCGCGACGACGGGGATTTCGTGCTCGGGCCGGGGGAAGGTGAAGTCGAGGCTGACGAAGCGCTGGCGGGTCGAGGGCTTCATCGTCTTGAGGATGTTCTGGTAGCCGGGGTTGTAGGAGGCGACCAGCATGAAGCCCGGCGCCGCTTCCAGTTCCTCGCCGGTGCGGTCGATCGGCAGGATGCGGCGGTCGTCGGTGAGGGGGTGGAGCACCACGGTCACGTCCTTGCGCGCCTCGACCACCTCGTCAAGGTAGCAGATCGCGCCTTCCCGCACGGCGCGGGTCAACGGCCCGTCGACCCAGACGGTTTCGCCGCCCTTCAGCAGGTAGCGCCCGATCAGGTCGGCGGCGGAGAGGTCGTCATGGCAGGCGACGGTGAAAAGCGGCCGGCCGAGCCTTGCGGCCATGTGGGCGACGAAGCGGGTCTTGCCGCAGCCCGTGGGACCCTTCAGAAGCAGCGGAAGGCGGTTTGTGTAGGCCGCCGCGAAGACGTCGCATTCGTCGCCCTGCGGCAGGTAGAAGGGGGCGTCAGCCGCCCCCTTCCGGTCGAAGGTTCCGTCCATGTCGCTCACTCCGCGGCCATGTGGTCGGGATCATGGGTGATCCGGTCCTGTTCCAGCGGACCCGGCTCGATGATCTCGCGCCGGGGCACGAGCACGGCGTAGATGAACAGGACCGCGCCGAGGACCACCGCCACGCCCGAGCCGAAGCGCATGGCGAAGAAGATCCAGAGCTGGTCCTGCACGTCCATGTAGGCCTCGCCCATCACCCGCTGGAGGTGCGTCTGCACGGTGCCCGCGAAGGTCAGCGTGAAGGTCATGAAGACCATGCCGCCCGACATCAGCCAGAACGACGCCATGTTGAGCACCTGGTTGTAGGGGTCGCGCCCCAGAAGGTGCGGCATGGCGTAGCTGATGATCGCGAGGTTGAGGCAGACATAGGCGCCGAAGAAGGCGAGGTGGCCGTGGGCGGCGGTGATCTGGGTGCCATGGGTGTAGAAGTTCACCCCGTGAAGCGTGTGGAGGAACCCCCAGACGCCGGCGCCGAAGAAGGCCAGCGTGGCGCAGCCGAGCGACCACAGCAGTGCCGCCTTGTTCGGATGGTCGCGCCGGCCCTTCCAGACCATCACGAAGGCGAAGGCCATCATCGCGAAGAACGGCACCACCTCGAGCGACGAGAAGATCGAGCCGATCCACTGCCAGTAACCCGGCGTGCCGATCCAGTAGTAGTGGTGTCCGGTGCCGAGGATGCCCGAGAAGAGCGCCGCGGCGACGATGACGTAGAGCCATTTCTCCACCACCTCGCGGTCGACGCCGGTCAGCTTCAGCATCAGGAAGGCCAGGATCGAGGCCATCACCAGTTCCCAGGTGCCCTCGACCCAGAGGTGGACGACATACCACCAGTACATCTTGTCGAGCGCGAGGTTCGACGGGTTGTAGAAGGCGAAGAGGAACAGGAGTGCGAGGCCCCAGAGGCCGAGAAGCAGGATGTTGGTGATCGCGGTCTTCTTGCCGGCCAGCACCGTCATGGTTACGTTGAAGAGGAAGATCAGCGCCGCGACGACGATCCCCGCCTTCACCCAGGTCGGCTGTTCGAGGAACTCGCGGCCCTGCTTGCCGAGCACGTAGTTGCCCTCGAAAAGGTTGAAGTAGTAGGTGACGACCACGCCGGCGGTGCCGAGCACAAAGATCGCCAGTTGCAGCCAGGCGAGCTTCGGCGAGTAGATTTCGCGCTCGGTCTCCTCGGGCAGGAGGTAGTAGGCGGCGCCGAAGAAGCCCAAAAGCAGCCAGACGATGAGGCTGTTGGTATGCAGCATCCGGCCGATGTTGAAGGGCAGGTAGTCGGCCAGGAAGTTGGGGCTGACGTAGATCCAGCCCAGGATCAGGCCCATCGAGACCTGCACGGCAAAGAGCGCCATTGCCACCAGGAAGTAGGCCAGCGCGATTTTCTGTGTCTGGTATTTCATCGTCCTGTCTCCTCAGCCCGCGTCGTTCGGGGGCCAGTCCTGCGCGCGGATCTTGTTCACCCACAGCAGGAAGTCGGCAAGCTGACGGTATTCGTCGTCCGTCAGGTTGAACTGCGGCATCTGGCGGCGGCCCTCGATGCCCGAGGGCATCGAATCCATCCAGCCCTTGAGCGCGTCGAAGGCCCCCTGCGGATCGTCCGCGACGCCCCAGCGGGTCATCACATTGGCAAGTTCGGGCGCGAAGTAGGCGCCTTCGCCCAGGATCGTGTGGCAGTTGATGCAGGCATGCTTTTCCCACAGGTGCTTGCCTGCCGCGACGCTGTCGGTCAGCCCGGCGGCGTCGGTCGATGTCGTGCGGATGTAACGGTGGCTTTGCGCCGTCAATCCGACGAAGATGAGGATGAAGAACAGGGATCCGCCATAGAATATGTTGCGGGCCATGCTCTTGGTCATGACTTCGCGCATTGCGCTTTCTCCTTCGGGGGAGCAGTTGATCGTGGGCGCACTCTGGTGGAGCGGGCGGGGCCGCACCTTAACCAAAGTCAATCGCGCGTCCGTGATCGTCCGTGATCGCCTCGATCCGGGCGGCGGGGAAGCGACCGAGGGCACGGCCGATGGCGTCCGCGTCCATCAGGCAGAACGCGGTGGACAGCGCGTCCGCCGTGGCCGCGTCGGGGGCCGAGACCGCGACGGTGGCCCAGCGGGGCGGCAGGCCGGCCGGATGGAGGATGTGGGGCATTCCCGCGCCGATCCTCGTTGCCGCGGGCGAGGACGTCGCGAGCGCCCGGTCCTCGAGCCCGACGCGGGCCAGTTCCGCCCCGTCCGGCGCGGCGATGGCGGCCTGCCAGGCGCCGCGGGCATTGCGGCCGAGCGCCATGACCTCGCCGATGTCGATCAGCACGTCGCCGAATCCCTCGGCGCGGAGCATCTCCGCGATCCGGTCGGCGGCGTGCCCCTGGGCGATGCCGTTGAAGGTGAGCGCCATGCCGGGGGCGAGCGCGATCTCGTCCGCGCCGATCCGCACACCGTCCCAGCCGACCAGCGCGCGCGCCGCATCGGTATCGCCCCCCGTGGCGGTGGCGAGCCACAGCGGCTGGATCGAGGGGTCGAACACGCCGCCGGTCGCCTGCCATACCCGTCCGGCGAGATCGAAGACCGCGCGGATTTCGGGCGCCGGACGGGCGAGCCGGCCGTCGCGGTTCAGCCGGGCCAGCGCCGAATCGGCGTGGAGCGAGAAATGCGACTCCACCCGCCGAAGCTCGGCCTCCACCCGCGCGAAGACCCGGCGGGACCGGACGCGATCGGCGCCGCGCAGGACGATGAGCGCCTCGGCCCCCATCGCGCGCCCGGTCCATACCGCAGTCGGCGTGGCGCGGGCGGGTGCGACAAGCAGGCAGGCGGCGACGACGGTCAGGACTCTGCGACGGTTCATGGTGCGCTCCGTGGGCGGGGCCGGGGGCGCTGCCCGCAGCGCCGGGGAGTGGCGCCTTCGCCCGCAGGGTGGTGGCCGGACCGCCGGGTCATTGGGCCGCCCCTTCCGGTGCACGGGCGCGGCGTTTCAGCACGGGGCAGATGCCCGGGTCGTTCATAACCACCTGGCAGCGCAGGCAGAGCACGCATTCGTTGGCGTTGATCCGGCCCAGGGGGTCGATCGCGCCGACGGTGCATTTGGTCTCGCACAGGCGGCATTCGCGGCCGCATTGCGGGCGGCGCTTCAGCCAGTCGAAGATCTTCAGCTTGGCCGGGATCGCGATGCCGGCGCCGAGCGGGCAGAGGTAGCGGCAGAAGAAGCGCTCGAT
>JAUQYB010000101.1 GCA_030837825.1 Albidovulum sp. | reverse complement strand
AAAGTCGACCGACCGCGGATCGGCAAGCGCGGGCGGCGATCTTGGATGGTTCGGCGTGGGAATGATGGTCAAGCCCTTCGAGGACGCCGTCATCGCGATGAAGAAGGGCGAGATCTCGGCCCCGGTGCAGAGCCAGTTCGGTTGGCATGTGATCAAGCTGGTGGATGAGCGCACCGCCGCGAAGCCGACGATCGAGGACGTCCGGACCGAGCTCGAGGGCGATCTTCAGAGCCGTGCCGTCGAGGCGAAGGTGACGGAGTTGACCGGCGCGGCGAAGGTCGAGAAGAAGGTCGACGGGATCGACCCTGCGATCCTCAAGAACGTTGCGCTGATCGACAACTGAGAGCCCGCGTGGAGGGACCATCATGGCCAGGACGAAGGACGAGTGGAAGGCCGAGGCGAGAAAGCTCAAGTCCAGGGTGAAGAAGCTCCGCGCCCGACTTGAAGCCGAGGTCGCGCCGGTGGTCGAGGAGGCGCTTGCCAAGGCGGCCGACGCGGTGGGTGACGTCGCCCATGCCGCGGCGGCGACCGTGCGCAAGAAGGCCCCGAATCCGGTCTCCCCGCTCGCCCCGAAGGGCGGCTTCCCGAAGCTCCCGCGCATCCGCGGCGTGGAATTCGCGGCCGTCGCGGCCGGGGTCCGCTACGCCGGGCGCACCGACGTGATGCTGGCGCGCCTCGCCCCCGGCACCGCCATCGCCGGGGCCTTCACGACCTCGGCCACCCGCGCCGCCTGCGTGCTCGACTGCGAGGCGAAGCTGCGCGTGAAGGAGGGCGGCGACAAGGGCGCGGCGATCGTCGTCAACTCCGGCAACGCCAATGCCTTTACCGGCAAGCTTGGCCAGGAGGCGGTCGATGCCGTCACCGGCGGGGTCGCGAAGGCGCTCGGCATTCCGGTGACGCGGGTGTTTTCGTCCTCGACCGGCGTGATCGGAGAACCGCTTCCGCATGAGCGGATCACCGCGACGACGGGCGAACTGAAGGCGGCGCTTTCGGCGGACGGGATCGAGATGGCCGCGCGCGCGATCATGACCACCGATACTTTTCCGAAGGGTGCCGCGGCCGAGATCGCGGGCGAAGGCGGCACGATCCGCATCGCCGGGATCGCCAAGGGCTCGGGCATGATCGCGCCCGACATGGCGACGATGCTGGTCTATATCTTCACCGATGCGACGATTCCGCAGCCGGCGTTGCAGAAGATCGTGTCGCGCCAGGTCGGCGAAACGTTCAACGCGATCACCGTCGACAGCGACACCTCGACCTCTGACGCGCTGATCGTCGCCGCGACCGGGAGGTCGGAAGCCGCGCCGATCACCGATCTGAGAAGCCGCACCGCGCGCGAGTTCGAGGCGGCCCTCGGCCGCGTCATGCTCGACCTCGCGCAGCAGGTGGTGCGCGACGGCGAAGGGGCGACGAAATTCGTCGAGATCCGCGTGACCGGGGCGGCGGATGCGGCCGACGCGCACCGGGTGGCGATGGCCATCGCCAACTCGCCGCTGGTCAAGACCGCCATCGCCGGCGAGGACGCGAACTGGGGCCGCGTCGTCATGGCGGTGGGCAAGTCCGGCGCCAGGGCCGACCGCGACCGGCTGTCGATCCGCTTCGGCGACCTGGTTCTGGCGGAGAACGGCTGGCGCAGCCCCGGCTACAGCGAGGAGGCCGCCAGCGCCTACATGAAGAACGACGAGCTGGTGATCTCGGTCGATCTCGGCACGGGCAAGGCTGCCCGCACGGTCTGGACCTGCGATCTGACGCACCGCTACATCGACATCAACGCCGACTATCGGTCGTGAAGACGGTTCTGGTCGTTGCCGTCGCGCTGATCGACGCGGACGGCCGGATTCTGCTGGCGCGCCGGCCCGCGGGCAAGCCGCTTGCGGGCCTGTGGGAATTCCCCGGCGGCAAGGTCGAACCCGGCGAGACGCCCGAGGCGGCACTGATCCGGGAACTGCGCGAGGAACTCGGCATCGACACCTGGAAAAGCTGCCTTGCGCCGCTGACCTTCGCCAGCCACAGCTATGACGATTTCCACCTGCTGATGCCACTCTTCGCATGCCGCCGCTGGTCGGGCACCGCCCACGCGCGCGAAGGGCAGGAACTGGCCTGGGCCCGGCCGAAGGACCTGCAGGCCTATCCGATGCCGCCGGCCGACCTGCCGCTGATCCCGATCCTGCGCGACTGGCTCTGAGACGCGCCGGCTTCACGCTCCCGAGCCTCACGCAATCGTGAGTTGCGGAATTTCTCCGCTTATTTTCGGGGTGCGTCGAATTATTGTTTCCAAAATAAACTGATTCTGGCAAATTTATGGCAGTATCGGTTCGCTGACCGTTAACGATTGCACGCTATACCGAAAAGCAGCCCGCGGTTGGGGAGGAAAAGCGATGCTGCGAACCATCACTCTTGGAAGCTGTGTATCCGTTCAGGGGACGTTCGAGCGGCAGCTCGAGAACGGCAAGATCCTCGTGCGGGTGGGTAACCTTCTGTTCGAAGGCTATCCCGTCGTGAAGAAGGCCGCCTGATCCTCAGGCGGCCCTTTTCAAATCCGCTCGATCTGGAGGAGGCGCTGGCGCCTCCCTTTTCATGCCAGCTTCCGCTCGACTTCCTCGCGCTCGAAGATCTCGATGATATCGCCCGGACGGATGTCGTCGTAGTTCTCGAACGCCATCCCGCATTCCTGGCCCGACTGCACTTCCTTGACCTCGTCCTTGAATCGCTTGAGGGTTTTCAGGGTGCCCTCGTGGATCACGACGTTGTCGCGCAAGAGCCGGACGCCCGCCGACCGGCGCGCGACACCTTCGGTGACGAGGCAGCCGGCGACCTTGCCGACACCCGAGACCTTGAACACTTCCTTGATCTCGGCGTAGCCGATGAAGTTCTCGCGCACTTCGGCCTTCAACAGGCCGGACGCCGCCGCCCTCACGTCGTCCACGAGATCGTAGATGACCGAGTAGTAGCGAATCTCCACGCCCTTCTGGTTCGCGGCCGCGCGCGCCGGCGCGTTGGCCCGGACGTTGAAGCCGATAACCGGTGCATGGCTCGCCTCGGCAAGGCCGATGTCGGACTCGGTGATGGCGCCGACACCGGAATGGAGCACGCGAACCCGCACCTCCTCGTTGCCGATTTTTTCCATCGCCTGGACAATCGCTTCGGCCGAACCCTGAACGTCGGCCTTCACGACGATCGGAAGCTCGGCCACGCTCTCGTCAGCCTTGGCTTTCGCCATCAACTGCTCCAGCGTCGTCGCCGCCCCGGCCGCCGCACGCTTGTCTTTCGCCGCCTGCTCCCGGTAGGCGGCGATCTCGCGGGCCTGCGCCTCGGTCTCGACGACGTTCAGCACGTCGCCCGCCTCCGGCGTCCCGTTGAGACCCAGCACCTCGACCGGGACTGAGGGTCCGGCCTGCTTGACACGGTCGCCCTTGTCGTTCACCAGCGCACGCACCTTGCCCCATTGCTCGCCGACGACGAAGATGTCGCCCTGGCGCAGCGTGCCGTTCTGCACGAGAACGGTGGCCACAGGCCCGCGCCCGACATCGAGCTTGGCTTCGATCACCGCCCCCGAAGCCGCACGTTTCGGGTTGGCGCTGAGCTCGAGAATCTCGGCCTGAAGCGCGATCGCCTCCAGAAGCTCGTCCAGCCCCTTGCCGGTCTTGGCCGAAACCTCGACGTCCTGCACCTCGCCCGACATCGCCTCGACGACGACCTCGTGCTGGAGAAGATCGGTGCGGACCTTCTGCGGATTAGCGGCAGGCTTGTCGATCTTGTTGATGGCGACGATCATCGGCACGCCGGCGGCCTTGGCGTGGTTGATCGCCTCCACCGTCTGCGGCATCACCGCGTCGTCGGCGGCCACCACCAGCACGACGATGTCGGTCACCTGGGCCCCGCGCGCGCGCATCGAGGTGAAGGCGGCGTGGCCCGGCGTGTCGAGGAAGGTCAGCACCGCGCCGGAATCGGTCTTCACCTGATAGGCGCCGTTGTGCTGGGTGATGCCGCCGGCCTCGCCCGCCACGACATTGGCATGGCGGATCGCGTCGAGGAGCGAGGTCTTGCCGTGGTCGACGTGGCCCATGATCGTCACGATCGGCGGGCGGCCGACCAGATCCTCGGTCTTGTCCTCCACCGTGTCGATCGCCTGCTCGACGTCGGCATCGGTGACGCGGACGGCATGGTGGCCGAATTCCTCGATCACCAGTTCGGCGGTGTCGGCGTCGATGGTCTGGTTCATCGTGACCATCATGCCCATCTTCATCAGCGACTTGACCACATCGGCGGCGCGTTCCGCCATGCGGTTGGCCAGTTCCTGGACCACGATGGTCTCGGGCAACTGCACGTCGCGCGACTGCTTTTCGGCCTTGTGGCCCATGCCGAGTGCCTTGGCGCGCGCCTTTTCCTGCTTGCGCTTCATCGCCGCGAGCGAACGCTGGCGTCCGCCCTCGTCAAGCGCCTCGGAAAGGGTAAGCTTGCCGGCCCTGCGACCCTCGTCGCGGCTGACACGGCCGCGATCCCGCTCGCCGCCGCCGCGGTCATCGCGCTCACGGTCGGTCTTGCGGGGACCGCCGACGGGCACGCCCTTGGTCTCGGCGCGTGTCGCGGCCGCCTGCACGGCCGCCTGATCGACCGGCGCCGGCTTGGCCGGGGCCGGTTTCTTGAAGTCTTCCTTGCGCGCGGCGCGGGCCTCGGCCTCTTCGGCGCGACGAGCCTCTTCTTCGGCCTTGAGCTTCAGCGCCTCTTCGCGCTCGCGCTCCTCGCGCTCCTTGGCCTCGACCTCGGCGCGGCGACGCTCACGCTCTTCCTCGCGCTGGCGTTCGTCTTCGGCGCGGCGCTGGGTCTCCTCGGCCTCGCGGGCCTTGGCGGCCTGAAGGGCCTTGAGGCGGCGCTCCATCTCGGCATCGGAAATGCCGGCCGGCCGACGCGAAGGGTCGCCGAGCGTCGGAGCAGCCGCGCCGGGCCCGCCCTGCGCCCCGCCGGGCTTCGGCACGACGATCCGCTTGCGCTTCGTCTCGACGACGACATTCTTCGTTCGGCCGTGGCTGAAGCTCTGCTTCACCTGGCCGGAACGCCCGCCGCCGAGGCCAAGGGGTTTCTTGCCGTCTGGATCGCTCATGCCGTCTTCGTATCCTTCCCGGCGGCCGATCCGCCGTCTTTCGTGAGCACACCCGAAAGCTTCGCGGCATCCTCTACACCACGTTGGGAGAGTCCGCCCGCGCCGAGCGCGCCCTGTATCACACTATCTCGCCCGACGGCCAGCCCGAGCTCGGACGACGTCAGGCAACCGCACCAGCGCCCCCCCTGGGGCGTCCAGCGCTTGCCCTTGCCGCGCTCCGAACCGTCGGAAGCCTGAAGAAGGACCTTGGCCTTGCCATCGGCAAGCCAGCCCTTGACCTTCTCGAACCCGGCCACGGCTAGGCCCGCCTTCCGTGCCAGAGAGATAAGGTCGACCACGCGCCGCGCCAACCCTGCCTCCACCAGATCGGCGAGACCTTCGGGCACCGTGACCTTGCCACGCGCCGCGCGCGCGAAAAGCCCCTTGGCGGCCGCCTTCTCGATGGCGGCGCGCCCGGCCGTCACCCAGATGCCGCGGCCCGGCAGCTTGCCGGCCAGGTCGGGAACGACCACGCCCTCGGGCGACACGACGAAGCGGATGAGTCCTGCCTTGGGCTGCACGTCACCCGTGACGATGCAGCGCCGTTCCGGTTCATCCCTGTCCTTGTCGCGTCCCCCGCGGGTCATATGGCCATCTCCCGAGGCCCATATCAGGCCTCGGCCTCCTCGTCTTCGGCGCCCTCGGTCGCCTCAAGCTCCGTCGGATCGACCCAGCCGAGCTGGATGCGCGCCGTCATCACCATGTGCTGGGCTTCCTCGAGGCTCACGTCGAACTTCTCGAGAATGCCCTCGTCCTTCACACGCTCGCCATTGACCGTGGTCCAGCCGCCGGCGACTTCCCAGTCGGCGAGCGTGGCGAAGTCTTCCAGCGTCTTGACGTCGTCCTTGGCGAGCGCCTCGATCATCTGCGGGGTCAGCCCCTCGAAACCGATCAGGCTGTCCTCGACGCCAAGGGCGCGGGCGTTTTCCAGCGCCTTGCGGTTCTGCTCCTCGATCACGTCGCGGGCACGGGCCTGAAGCTCTGCAGCCGTCGCCTCGTCCACGCCTTCGATCGACAGAAGCTCGTCCATGTCGACGTAGGCGACTTCCTCGAGGTTGGTGAAACCCTCCGCCACCAGGAGCTGCGCGAAGAACTCGTCGAGGTCGAGCGCATCCATGAAGAGCTTCGTGCGCTCGGCGAATTCGGCCTGACGGCGCCGGCTTTCCTCTTCCTCGGTGAGGATGTCGATGTCGAGCCCGGTAAGCTGGGAGGCAAGCCGGACGTTCTGACCGCGCCGGCCGATGGCGAGCGAAAGCTGTTCGTCCGGCACCACGACCTCGATCTTTCCGGCCTCCTCGTCGATGACGACCTTGGAAACCTCGGCGGGCTGAAGCGCGTTGACGAGGAAGGTGGCCTGATCCTCGTTCCACGGGATGATGTCGATCTTCTCGCCCTGAAGCTCGTTCACCACAGCCTGCACGCGGCTGCCGCGCATGCCGACGCAGGCGCCAACCGGATCGATCGAGCTGTCGTAGGAGATGACGCCGATCTTGGCGCGGCTGCCCGGGTCGCGGGCCACGGCCTTGATCTCGATGACGCCGTCGTAGATTTCCGGCACTTCCATCTTGAAAAGCTCGGCCATGAACTGCGGATCGGTGCGGCTGAGGAACACCTGCGGGCCCCGCGCCTCGCGGCGCACGTCCTTGATGTAGCTGCGGATGCGGTCGTTCGGGCGGTAGCTTTCGCGGCCGATCTTCTCGTTGCGGCGCAGGATCGCCTCGCCCCGGCCGATGTCGACGATGATGTTGCCGTATTCCTCGCGCTTGACCACGCCGTTGATGATCGTGCCCTTGCGGTCCTTGAATTCCTCGAACTGCCGATCGCGCTCTGCCTCGCGGACCTTTTGCAGGATCACCTGCTTGGCCGATTGCGCGGCAATGCGGCCCAGATCGACGGGCGGAACCTCGTCCACGACCTCGTCGCCGACCTTGGGATCGGCGATATATTGCCTGGCCTGCGCAACCGTGAGCTGCGCCTGGTAGTTCTCCACCGCGTCGTCCTCGACCACGGTGCGCACGCGGGTGAAGGCGGCACGGCCGGTCTTGCGGTCGATCTTCACCCGGATATCCATCTCGGAGCCGTAACGCGACTTCGCGGCGCGGGCGAGGCTTTCCTCCATCGCCTCGATGACGAGGACGGGGTCGATCATCTTCTCGCGCGCGACGGCCTCGGCCGTCTGCAGAAGTTCAAGCTGGTTGGCA
>JAUQYB010000100.1 GCA_030837825.1 Albidovulum sp. | reverse complement strand
ATGTGACCCCCGCGAAAGCAGGGGACTCCCACCGGACGCTCGCCCCTTCGGCGGGACAGAGCGCGCCGGAAGCCGCAAACCCGACCCCGCCTTCCCGATCCCGGGAACCCCAAGGCGCGAAGGGCGGCGGCCGACCGCGGGCGGGCGCTACGGAACGCCGGGTTAGGGCGCTTTATAGCGCCGCTCTCCCGACGGCAGTTCCGCTGGAAACGTCGCAGAGCGCCCGCCCGAGGGGGATGAGGCGCGCCCGGACGATCTGCCGGTGGCAGATCGTCAGCGCCGAATGCCCGCCGCCCGGCGGCGGGCCGGGAGGCGGGCGCCGCCCGGGGCTGGTCGCCCGGGCGAAACAGCGGGAGGCCTGGCCATCTCCTGTTCGACCGCTGCAACAGCGGCCCGCTTGGCCGCGGCATCGCCTCTACTGGTCGATCTCCGGCACCACCAGCCGCGCCAGCTTGTCGAGCGAATCCTGCCAGCCGAGATAGCAGGCCTCGGCCGGGATCACGGCTGGCACGCCCTCCTGGGTGATGGCGATCTCGGTGCCGACCGACACCGCCTTCAGCGCCACCGTGACGCGCATCTCTCCCGGCAGGTTCGGGTCGTCGAACCGGTCGGTGTAGACGAGCCGCTCCCCCGGAACGAGTTCGACATAGGTCCCGCCGAAGGAATGGCCCTTGCCGGTGGTGAAGTTGCGGAACGACATCCGGTGCTTTCCGCCGGCCCTCGCATCCAGTTCGTGGACGGTGCAGAGAAAGCCGTAGGGCGGCAGCCAGCTCGCCACCGCATCGGGTTCGAGAAAGGCGCGGTAGACCTTCAGCGGGCTGGCAGCAAGGACGCGGTGAAGTCGGATCGTGCTGGGCATGTCAGTCTCCTTTCGGTTGGGTGAACAGCAGTTCCAGATAGCGGGCCAGGTGGTCGATGCTTTCGGCCGCGACCTCCGCGCCCCCCTTCGCCTTGGCAAGGACGAAGGCGCCCTGGAGCACGGCCTGGGAATGAAGCGCCAGCGACCGCGCCGTCCAGCCGGGGCTCATGCCCCGCTCGGCCATCGCCGCGGCGATGTCGGCCTCCAGTGTCGCGGCATGGCCGCCGATGCTGCGGTCGCAGGCCGCCCGGATCGCCGGGCTGGTCTGGTAGGTCTCCTGCACCAGCGTGCCGGCGAGGCAGGTGAAGTCGGCGACCCCGCCTTGCAGCAGCGCCTTGCGGAATTCGAGATAGCCGAGGATGCGGTCCAGCGGATCGGCGGCGGCGTGATAGGGCGCCTGCGCGAACAGCGCGCCGGTCATCGCGGACCAATGCTCGGCCGCCGCAACGCCGAGGTCGTCCTTGCTGTCGAAGTGATGAAAGAAGGCGCCCTTGGTGACGCCGGCGGCGGCGCAGAGCATGTCGACGCTGGTGGCGGCATAGCCCCGGGCGCGGATCAGCGCCACCGCCGCGTCGAGCAGCCTCGATCGGGCATCCTTCCTCGCCGGCGCTTCGGGCATCTCGGTCGGTATCCCGCTGGGCATCTCGGCCTCCCCTGTTGCGAACAACATACCAACCGGTCGGTATCTTGTCAAATCACGGAACCGCGCATTTCCGTGCGCGCCGGAAAGCGGCCGCGTGTCGGGACGGATGCCCGACGCGAAACCGACGCGGGCCATACCCCTGCCAGACGGCAATTTCCGAACGATTCCAGGCTTTTGTTCGCGGCCGCCCCGATCCGTCACACGCCCCGTTAACCTTCCCGCAATCCTGCCCTATCCTCCCCCGACCTGAACGGAGGGAATCCCATGTCCACCCATATCGGCGCGGCCCCCGGCGAGATCGCCGAAACCGTCCTCCTGCCCGGCGACCCCTACCGGGCGAAATGGGCGGCGGAGACCTTCCTCGACGGCGCTCGCTGCATCAACCAGGTGCGCGGCATGCTCGGCTTCACCGGGACGTGGAACGGCCACCGGGTGACGATCCACGGCTCCGGCATGGGAATGCCGTCGCTCTCGATCTACGCCCACGAGCTGATCCGCGACTATGGCGCGCGCACCCTGATCCGCATCGGTTCCGCCGGCGCGATGCAGGAGGCGGTGCGGATCCGCGACCTGGTGATCGCGATGACCTCCTCCACCCTCTCGATGCCCTCGCAGGGCAGCTTCCGCGAGATGAACTTCGCCCCCTGCGCCGACTACCGGCTGCTGGAACGCGCGGTTGCGGCCGCCCGCGCAAAGGGGACGCCGTTCCATGTCGGCGGCATCCATTCCTCCGACGCCTTCTATGACGAGCGGCCCGACCTGATGGAGGCGCTGAGGCGCCACGGCGTGCTGGCGGTGGAGATGGAGGCGGCCGAGCTTTACACGGTCGCCGCCCGCCACGGCATGCAAGCCCTTGCAATCCTGACGATTTCGGACCACCTCCTGACCCACGAGGCGCTGCCCGCCATCGACCGCGAGCGGTCCTTCGGCGAGATGGTCGAGATCGCTCTGCACGCCGCCTTCGGCCGAGCGGCGGCCTGAGGGGTCAGAGCCCGTGGCTGCGGTCGTAGCCGTTCGGCGGCGGGGCCTGCCAGCCCGCGAGCGCGGCAGGATCGGGCGCGAGGATTTCCACGACGAGGGGGTGACAGGCGGCGGAGTCGGAGGAATGCTCCGCCGAACAATCGCCGCCCGGGCAGGCGGACAGCGCGCCCAGGAGGTCGATCTCGGCGAAGAACTCCAGATAGTCGCCCGGCCGGACCGGGCTCGCCTTCATGAAATACTGGCCGGTGTCGCGGGTGAAGCCGGTGCACATGAAGACATTGAGCACATCGTGCACATGGCGCTCCGCCTCGGCGGGCGAAAGCCCCGTCTCGGCGGCCAGCGCGCGGGTGAGGTTGGAGTGGCAGCAGTGGTGATACTGGCCGCCGTGGCTGAGCAGGTTGTGGGTATAGGGGTCGCAGCGCGTGCCGATCACGTCGTGGACCGCGCCGCCGAAGGCGTCGAACCCGTACCAGTCGAGCGTGTCGTGGCTGATCGTCGCCATCGGCCGCAGGTGCGGGAAGGACGACCACAGGCGGTCGCCGGTGGACAGGTGCGTGCCGTGCAGCGCGCGGGTCTTGCCGGAATAGAACCGTTCCGAAAGATCGTTTGCACTCCACAGGTTGAGGTCGCCCACCTGCGGCCCCCCGACCGAGCGGATGCGGAAGAAATGCCCCGCCGGCACGCGGAAGCAGGCGGCCTCGCGCGGCGGCGCGGTGACCTCGGCCACCGGGCGCAGCGTCCTGCGCGCGGCACGGTATATCTGCATCGGCGCCGCTGGCAGCGTCTCGACCGGGTAGCAGATGACCGGCCTCAGGGCGCGGCGGGTCTCGGCGTCGGCGGGGGCGGGGGTTTCGGGGCGGTCGGGTTTCATGGGCTCTCCTCGGCTGGCGCATCCTTGCCGGGCAGGCCGCGGCGGTCAACCGCCCTCGGGCCGCGGGCGGAGACAGTGGCGCGGGCGGTCGTCGGTCTCCGCCCCGCAGGCGGCGCAGCGGTAATGGTCCGGCCCGCCCGCACGGTCGAGCCGCCAGCGGCAGGCGCGGGTCAGCGTCGTGCCGCGCCGCATGAGCCACAGGTAAAGCACGACGGCGAGGAGGAGGACGAGAAGCAGAAGCGGCATGCCGCCCGTTATCACGGCGGCCGGCAGGAGGGAACCGGCGGCCCGCCCGTGAGCGGGAATCGGCGCCGCCGCTTCGGGCCCGGTCCGCGCAGATCGGCGCCCCTTCTCCGGCGATATCACCGTATGGCGGGCGTTCTGCGCGATCGGGGCGGCAGCTTTACGTCACGTACCCGTTTCGTCCCGTCGCATTTCTCTTGTTTACGGACACGTCGGGGCTAGGCTCGGTCCATCTTGCGCGGCGCACCGCAATGACGCCGCTCAACCAGCAGGAGGATTTCCCATGATGAACAAGCTTCTTCTGACGACCGTGCTCGGCGTCGGCCTTGCCCTGCCGGCCATCGCCGCCCAGGTCCAGCCCGGCGAGACGCTGGCCGAGAACCAGGAATACACCTACTGGCTTCTCGACGCGATCAAGTCGATGGACCCGCAGATCAACACCGACGTCGAGGGTTCGGGCGTGCTGCGCTCGATCTTCGAGGGACTCTACAACGAGGACCAGAACGGCGGCCTCGTGCCCGGCGTGGCGACGAGCCACGAGCTGTCCGACGACAAGACCGTCTACACCTTCCACCTGCGCGACAACGCCAAGTGGTCGAACGGCGACCCGGTGACGGCGGCCGACTTCGTCTATTCGTGGAAGCGTCTGGCGGACCCGAAGACGGCCTCCGAATACGCCTGGTACATGGAGCTGATGCAGGTGAAGAACTCCGCCAAGATCATCGCCGGCGAGATGCCGGTCGATGATCTCGGCGTGAAGGCGGTCGACGACCACACCTTCGAGGTGACGATCGAGGCGCCCCTGCCCTATTTCCCGAAGATGCTGACCCATGCCTCGACCTTCCCGGTCAACCAGAAGGCGCTCGAGCAGTTCGGCGACAAGTGGACCGAGGCGGGCAACCTCGTCGGCAACGGCGCCTATGTGCTGACCGAGCACATGCTGGGCGAGAAGGTGGTGATGGAGCGCAACCCGCTCTACTGGGACGATGCCAACACGATCATCACCAAGGCCACCGCGCTGACCATCAACGACGTCAACGCCGGCCTGACCCGCTATCTCTCGGGCGAGCTCGACCGGGTGGACATTCCCGCCGGCCAGTATCCGGCGCTGAAGGAGAAATACCCCGACGAGGCGGTCTCCACCCCGCAGTCCTGCTCCTACATCTACATGTTCAACCTCGACAAGGAGAAGGGGCCGGCGGCCTTGCAGGACGTCCGCGTCCGCAAGGCGCTGTCCTACGCGATCGACCGCGACATCGTCGTCGAGAAGATCCTCCAGGGCGGCCAGTGGCCTTCCTACAACTGGACGCACCATGCGACCGAGGGCTTCAAGATGCCCGACATCGACTATTCGCACTGGACCCAGGAGGAACGCCTCGCCAAGGCGACGGAGCTTCTGGCCGAGGCCGGCTACGGGCCCGACAACCCGCTGAAGCTGACGCTCAACTACAACACCTCCGAGGACCACAAGAAGATCGCCATCGCCGTCCAGCAGTTCTGGAAGGGCGTCGGCGTCGACCTCACGCTCAACAACATGGAGTGGAAGGTCCATACCGACCGGATGCAGAACCAGGACTTCGAGGTGGCCCGCTATGCCTGGTGCGGCGACTACAACGAGGCCTCGACCTACCTCGACCTGTTCACCAGCTATTCCGGCCACAACAACGGGAAGTTCTTCTCGGAACGCTATGACGAGCTGATGAAGCAGTCGAAGACCGCCGAGGATCCGAACCCGATGTATACCGAGGCCGAGCAGATCCTGGCGGCGGAAATGCCGATGGCGCCGATCTACCAGTATACCAACGTCGAGATGGTCAAGCCCGACATGCGCGGCATGGGCCTGAACAACCTGATGCAGAACTGGTATATCAAGGACATGTATCGCGTCGCCAACTGACGGCGTTTCGGGGCGCGCGCGCGCGGACACCGATCGCGCGCGCCCTTCCTCTGTCGGGGTTCCCGCCGATGTTTTCCTATGTCGTCAAGCGTCTGGCCATCGCCGTGCCGACGCTTCTGCTGTTGATCGTGATCTCGTTTCTGCTGATGCACGCGGCCCCGGGCGGCCCGTTCACCCAGGAACGTGCCGTGCCGCCGCAGGTGCTGGCGAACCTCGAGGCCAAATACGGCCTCGACCAGCCGCTGTGGCGCCAGCTCCTGTCCTACGTCTGGGGGATCGTCGCGCATTTCGACTTCGGCCCCTCGTTCATCTACAAGGACCGCACGGTGAACGAGATCATCGCCCAGGGTTTCCCGGTGACGCTGGCCTATGGAAGCGTCTCCTTCGTGGTGGCGGTCGCGGTCGGCGTCGCGCTCGGCATCGCCGCGGCGATTCGGCACAACACCTGGCTCGACTACCTCGCCGTCGGCGTCTCCATCGGCGCGCAGGTGCTGCCGAACTTCGTCATGGCGCCCCTGCTGCTTCTCACCTTCACCTGGTGGCTCGGCTGGCTTCCCGGCGGCGGCTGGGAGCACGGGCAGTGGCAATACATGGTGATGCCGGTGATCGCACTTTCGACCTCGTTCATGGCCTCGATCGCGCGGATCACCCGCGCCTCGATGCTCGAGGTGCTGACCTCGAACCACATCCGCACCGCCCGCGCCAAGGGCCTGCCCGAACGCCAGGTGATCCTGCGCCATGCGCTGAAGCCGGCGCTTCTGCCGGTGCTGTCCTACCTCGGGCCCGCCTTCGTGACGATGATAACGGGCTCGGTCGTGGTCGACTTCTTCTTCTCCACCGGCGGGATCGGCCGCAGCTTCGTCGACAGCGCGCTCAACCGCGACTATGCGGTGATGCTGGGCATCACCATCCTGGTCGGCGCGCTCACCATCGTCTTCAACCTCGTGGTCGACATCCTCTACGGCTGGATCGACCCCAAGATCCGGTACTGACATGGTCACGGGCGCGACACGGATGAAGGATTTCGGCGGCCGTCCGGCGGGCGAGGTCAGGGGCCGCTCGCTCTGGGCTGACGCGCGGCGGCGGTTCTTCCGCAACAAGGCCGCCGTCGCCGGGCTCGTCATCCTCGCGCTGATCACGCTTCTGGCGCTTTTCGGCGACGCGCTCGCCGTCTGGTCGAACGAGGAGATCGACTTCTCGATCATGGGCCAGGCCGCCCAGGTCGGCCAGCCCTCGCTGGCCAACGGGCATTACTTCGGCACCGACGACCTCGGCCGCGATCTCTATTCCCGCACGCTCCAGGGCACGCGCATCTCGCTCATGGTCGGGATCGTGGGCTCGTTCATCGCGGTGATCGTCGGCACGCTCTACGGCGCGGTCTCGGGCTATGTCGGCGGACGGACCGACCAGATCATGATGCGGATCGTCGACATCCTTCTGGCGATCCCGTTCATGTTCGTCATCATCCTGCTGCTGGTGATGTTCGGCCGCTCGATCTTCATGCTTTTCCTCGGCATCGGGCTGCTGTCCTGGCTGAACATGGCGCGGATCGTGCGGGGTCAGACGCTGAGCCTCAAGCACAAGGAATATGTCGAGGCGGCGCAGGCGACGGGGGTTCCCACCTTCACCATCATCCTGCGCCACATCGTGCCGAACCTCCTCGGCATCGTCGCGGTCTATGCCACGCTTCTGGTGCCGGAGATGATCCTGACCGAAAGCTTCATCTCCTTCCTCGGCCTCGGCGTGCAGGAGCCCCTGACATCGCTCGGCGCGCTGATCTCGGAAGGGGCCAGGACGATCTACTACGGCACGATCTGGCAGCTTCTCTGGCCGCTCACCTTCTTCGTTCTGACGCTCTTTTCCTTCTTCTTCGTCGGCGACGGCCTGCGCGACGCGCTCGATCCGAAGGACCGCTGAGATGGCGCTTCTCGACATCCGCGACCTTTCGGTCCGCTTCGACACGCCCGACGGCACGGTGAACGCGGTCAACGGCGTGACGCTCTCGCTCGACCGGGGCGAGACGCTCGGCATCGTGGGCGAGTCGGGCTCGGGCAAGAGCCAGCTTGCCTTCGCCGTCATGGGGCTTCTGGCCAAGAACGGCCGCGCCACCGGCTCGGTCCGCTTCGAGGGCAAGGAGATTCTCAACGCGCCGCCGGCGGTGATCAACCCGATCCGTGCCGACAAGATCGCGATGGTCTTCCAGGACCCGATGACCTCGCTCAACCCCTACATGCGGGTCTCCGACCAGATGGCCGAGGTGCTGGTCCACCACAAGGGGATGGCCAGGGCGGAGGCGGTGACGGAAAGCGCGCGGATGCTCGACGCGGTGCGCATCCCCGACGCGCGGGCGCGGGTCACGCTCTATCCGCACGAGTTCTCGGGGGGGATGCGGCAGCGGGTGATGATCGCCATGTCGCTGCTCTGCCGGCCGGACCTGCTGATCGCCGACGAGCCGACGACGGCGCTCGACGTCACCGTGCAGGCGCAGATCATGGCGCTGCTGGCCGACCTCAGGCGCGACTTCGGCATGGCGACGATCCTGATCACCCACGACCTCGGCGTGGTCGCCGGGTTCTGCGAACGGGTGCTCGTCCTCTACGGCGGGCAGGTGATGGAGAAGAGCCCCACCGACCCCCTGTTCGCGGCGCCCTCGCATCCCTATACCCGCGGGCTTCTTTCCGCGATCCCGCGCGTCGACCAGGAAGGCGAGGCGCTGTCGGCGATCCCCGGCAGTCCGCCCAACATGACCAACCCGCCGCCCGGCTGCCCCTTCGCACCGCGCTGCGAATACGCGGGCGAGGATTGCCTTGACCATCTCGATCCCTTGACCGAATTCGCCCCCGGCCGCTTGCGCGCCTGCAACCGTTCGCTGGAGGAACTGGCATGACCCGGCCCCTGCTCAGCGTCGAGGACCTGCGCGTGACCTTCGAACTTCGCGGCGCCGGCGACATGCCCTGGACACCGCCGCGGCGCCTGCACGCGGTCTCGGGCGTGAACTTCGAGCTTCTGGCGGGCGAGACGCTGGGCATCGTCGGCGAATCCGGCTGCGGCAAGTCCACGCTCGCCCGCGCGCTGATCCAGATGGTGCCGGCGACGGGGCGCGCGATCTGGGCCGACGGCACCGACCTGCTGGCGCTTTCCCGCGCGCAGATGCTGAAATACCGCGCCGACATCCAGATGGTGTTCCAGGACCCGCTGGCGAGCCTCAACCCCCGCATGACCGTCGGCCAGATCATCGCCGAGCCGCTCAGGACCCACCAGAGGGGCCTTGCCGACGCCGAGGTGAAGGCCCGGGTGAAGGAGATGATGGACCGGGTCGGGCTTCTGCCCAACCAGATCAACCGCTACCCGCACGAATTCTCGGGCGGCCAGTGCCAGCGGATCGGCATCGCCCGGGCGCTGATCGTGCGCCCGAAGCTTCTGATCTGCGACGAACCGGTCTCGGCGCTCGACGTGTCGATCCAGGCGCAGGTGATCAACCTTCTTGCCGAGTTGCAGCGCGACCTCGGGCTGGCGATGATCTTCATCGCCCACGACCTTTCGGTGGTGAAGCACATTTCCGACCGGGTGATGGTGCTCTATCTCGGCCGCACGATGGAGATCGCGCAGGCCCGCGATCTTTATGCCGATCCGCAGCATCCCTATACCCAGGCGCTGCTCTCGGCGGTGCCGATCCCCGACCCGGCGGCCGAACGGGCCAAGCGGATCATCCCGCTCGAGGGCGACCTGCCCTCGCCGATGAACCCGCCATCGGGCTGCGTCTTCCGCACCCGCTGCCCGCGCGCCGAGGCGCTTTGCGCGCGCGAGGTGCCGGTGCTGACGACGGGCGGGCATGGCGTCGCCTGCCATTTCCCCGGCCCGCTGCTGAAGACGAGGCGCTTGGCGGAACCCGCCTGAGCCGGTTCAGCCCTGCACGACGCGCTGGGTCTGCACGCCCAGCCCCTCGACCGAGAGCCGCATCACCTCGCCCGCCTTCAGGTAGCGCGGCGGCTTTCGCCCCATGCCGACGCCGGGCGGCGTGCCGGTGGCGATCAGGTCGCCCGGTTGCAGCGACATGAACCGGCTGACGTAGGAAACGAGGAAGGGCACCTTGTAGACCATCGTCGCGGTCGTGCCCTGCTGCATCCGCTCGCCGTCGACGTCGAGCCACATCCCGAGGTTGCCCACCTCGCCCGCCTCGTCGGGGGTGACGAGCCAGGGGCCGACCGGCCCGAAGGTGTCGCAGCCCTTGCCCTTGTCCCAGGTGCCGGCCCGTTCCACCTGGTATTCGCGTTCGGAAACGTCGTTGACGACGCAGTAGCCGGCGACATGCGACAGCGCATCCGCCTCGGGAATGTATCTGCCGCCCCGGCCGATGACGACGCCAAGCTCCACCTCCCAGTCGGTCTTGACCGAGCCGCGCGGCAGTTCCACGTCGTCGTCGGGGCCCGAGATCGACGAGGTCCACTTGCCGAAGATCACCGGCTCCGGTGGCACGGCCATGCCCGCCTCGGCCGCGTGGTCGGCATAGTTGAGCCCGATGCAGACGAACTTTCCCACCCCGCCGACGCAGGGGCCGAGCCGGAGCCCCGCCTGCGGCACCCCCGGAACCAGCGGCAGCACCGAGGGATCGAGTGCGGCGAGCCGCGCCAGAGTGCCGGGCAGAAGGGCTTCGCCCGCGACGTCCGGCACGATGCCCGACAGGTCGCGCACCCGGCCGTCGCGATCGACCATTCCGGGACGCTCGCCGCCCCTTGTCCCATACCGCACGAGTTTCATGTTGCCCCCGCTTTCTCTGCCCGTTCCCGCAGTGGCAGGCTCGCCGGTCCGCCCGGACAGGTCAAGTTCCGGCACGCGCCTTTGTCCTTGACTTCGAATTTTACCAAGCGGTTAATCGGCCCACGGAAGCCCGGTCCGCCGCCAGACGCGCAGAGACCGGCAGCGAAACAAACGACCGACAGCGGAGAGATCACCCATGCAGCACAGTCGCACCCTTCTTGCGGCCACCGTCGCAGCTTTCGCCCTTCTCGGAGCGCCGGCGATCCATGCCGAAACGCCCCCCGACACGCTGATCCAGGCCTGGGCGATCGACGACATCATCTCGCTCGACCCGGCCGAGATCTTCGAGTTCACCGCCTCGGAGATCGCCGCCAATTCCTACGAGGGACTGGTCAGCTACGATCCCGCCGACGTGACGAAAATCTTCGGCAAGATCGCCGAAAGCTGGGAAGTCGCCGAAGACGGAATGTCGATCACCTTCAAGATCAAGCCCGGCCGCACCTTCGCCTCCGGCAACCCGATCACCGCCGATGACGTCGTCTTCTCGCTCACCCGTGCGGTCAAGCTCGACAAGTCGCCCGCCTTCATCCTCGGCCAGTTCGGGCTGACCCCGGACAACGTCGACGAGATGGTCGTCAAGACCGGCGAGGACACCGTCCAGTTCAAGATGGACAAGCCCTATGCGCCCTCTCTGGTGCTTTACTGCCTGACCGCGACGGTGGGCTACATCGTCGACCAGAAGCTGGTGATGGAGCACGAGGCGAACGGCGATTTCGGCTATGACTGGCTGAAGACCAACTATGCCGGCTCCGGCCCCTTCACGATCCGCGAATGGCGCGCCAACGAGGCCGTGGTGATGGAGCGCAATGCCAACTACTCGGGCGACGCGCCGCCGATGGCGCGGGTGATCTACCGCCACATCCCCGAGGGCGCGACCCAGCGCCTGCTTCTCGAACAGGGCGACGTCGACATCGCCCGCTCGCTCGGCGCCGAAGAGATCGACGCGGTGTCGGCCAACCCCGACATCAAGATCCAGCAGGGCGTCAAGGGCACGATCTACTACATGGGGCTCAACCAGAAGAACGAGACCCTCGCCAAGCCCGAAGTGCGGCAGGCGATGAAATATCTCGTCGACTACCAGGCGATCGCCGACACGATCATGAAGGGCAAGGTGACTGTCCACCAGGCCTTCCTGCCCGAAGGCTTCCTCGGCGCGCTGGACGACAACCCGTTCTCGCTCGACGTGGCGAAGGCCAAGGAGCTTCTGGCCCAGGCGGGCCTTCCCGACGGCTTCTCGGTGACGATGGACACCCGCAACACCCCCGAGATCACCGGCATGGCCCAGGCGAGCCAGCAGACCGCGGCCGAGGCGGGGGTGAAGATCGAGCTGATCCCCGGCGACGGCCAGCAGACGCTGACCAAGTATCGCGCCCGCAACCACGACATCTACATCGGCGTCTGGGGCCCGGACTACCAGGACCCGCACACCAACGCCGACACCTTCGCGCGCAACCCCGACAACTCCGACGACGCCGCCGCCAAGCCGCTTGCCTGGCGCAACGCCTGGGACATTCCCGAACTGTCCAAGCAGGTCGATGCCGCCGTGCTGGAGCCCGATCCGGCCAAACGCGCCGAGATGTATGTCGCGTTGCAGAAGGAAGTCCAGGAGACCTCGCCCTTCGTGATCATGTTCCAGCAGATCGAGGTCTCGGCGCTCAGGTCGAACGTCGAGGGCTTTGTCGTCGGTCCCTCGTTCAACGACAACAACTACGCCCATGTGACGAAGTGAGATGAGCGCCACGACTGCCGGTGGGGGGCGTGAAAGCGCCCTCCTGCGGTTCCTCGGGAAGGCCGCGAGACTTCTCGCCACGCTCGCGCTGACGCTGCTCGGCCTCCTCGTCGTGACCTTCCTCATCGGCCGCGTGGTTCCGGTCGACCCGGTGCTGGCGGTCATCGGCGATCGCGCCCCGAAATCGGTCTACGACCGGGTCTACCTCGAGCTCGGCCTCGACAAGCCGCTTTACGAACAGTTCTGGCTCTACCTCCAGAAGGTCGCCACCGGCGACTTCGGCGAAAGCTTCCTGACCAAGCGGCCGATCACCGAGGACATCGCCCGCGTGTTCCCCGCGACGCTGGAACTGGCCACCGTGTCGATCGTCATCGGCACCCTCCTCGGCATCCCTGTCGGGGTCTGGGCGGCGGTCCGGCAGGGCCGGCTTGTCGACCAGGTGGTGCGCGTCCTCGGCCTCGTCGGCTATTCCGCGCCGATCTTCTGGCTCGGCCTGCTCGGCCTGCTGGTCTTCTACGCGCGGCTCGGCTGGGTCGCCGGCCCGGGGCGGATCGACATCGGCTACGAATATTCGATCACGCCGGCAACCGGGCTTCTCCTCCTCGACAGCGCCATGCAGGGGCAATGGGAGGCGTTCGGCAACGTGTTCTCGCACATCATCCTGCCGGCCTCGCTGCTGGGCTATTTCTCGATGGCCTACATCAGCCGGATGACCCGCAGCTTCATGCTGAACGAACTGGCGCAGGAATACGTCACCACCGCGCGGGTGAAGGGCGTGCCGGAGTGGCGCATCATCTGGGTCCATGCGCTGAGAAACGCCGCCGTGCCGCTCGTCACCGTGGTGGCGCTGTCCTACGCCAACCTCCTCGAAGGCTCGGTGCTGACCGAGACGGTCTTCGCCTGGCCCGGGCTCGGCCAGTACATCACCAATTCGCTGCAATCGGCCGACATGAACGCGGTCCTGGGCGGCACGCTTCTGATCGGCGCGGCCTTCGTCGCGCTGAACCTGCTGTCGGACCTTCTCTACACCCTTCTCGACCCCCGCGTGCGGAGACAGGCATGACCGCGACCTCCCGCCGCGACTGGTTGCTCAGCGACCGCCCCGCCTCGCGCCGGCAGGCCAGGGCGGGCCAGGCCTTCCGCACCTGGCTTGCCTTCCGGTCGAACTGGCTGGCGATGGTCGGGCTCGGCATCGTCATTCTCCTGATCCTCGTCGCCGTCTTCGCGAACCTGATCGCGCCCTACGATCCGGTCATCGGCGGCGATCTCAGGACCGAACGCTTCCTTCCGCCCCTCACCGAAGGGCACCTGCTCGGCACCGACGACCTCTCGCGCGACATCTTCAGCCGCATCGTCCACGGCTCGCGCCTCACGCTGATGGTCGTGGTGCTGGTGGCGGTGATCGCCACCCCGATCGGCCTTCTCGTCGGCACCACGGCGGGATATTTCGGCGGCTGGACCGACACCGTGCTGATGCGCACGACCGACATCTTCCTCGCCTTCCCCCGGCTGATCCTCGCGCTCGCCTTCGTCGCCGCCCTCGGCCCCGGCATCGAGAACGCGATCATCGCCATCGCGATCACCTCCTGGCCGCCCTACGCCCGCCTCGCCCGCGCCGAGACGCTGACGATCCGCGACAGCGACTTCATCAACGCCGCCCGGCTTCAGGGCGCCTCCTCCGCCCGCATCCTCTGGGGCCATGTCACGCCGCTCTGCCTCTCCTCGATCATCATCCGGGTGACGCTCGACATGGCCGGGATCATCCTGACCGCCGCCGGGCTCGGCTTCCTCGGCCTCGGCGCCCAGCCGCCTGAGCCGGAATGGGGCGCGATGATCGCCTCCGGGCGGCGGTTCCTGATCGACCAGTGGTGGGTCGCCACCATGCCCGGCATCGCCATCTTCGTCGTCTCGCTGGGCTTCAACCTGCTCGGCGACGGCTTGCGCGACGTGCTCGATCCGAAGGCGCGCAAATGACCTTTCATCTTGCCCCAAATACCTCCGCCGGAGGCTCCCGCAGATGACGCCGCTCCTGACGGTCGAGGACCTCCGCGTGACCTTCCCCACCCGCCAGGGGCAAAGCGAGGTGGTCCGCGGCATCTCCTTCACGCTCGGGCGGGAACGGCTCGGCATCGTCGGCGAGAGCGGCTCGGGGAAAAGCCAGACCGGCCGCGCGATCCTCGGGCTGACGCCGCCGCCGGGACGGGCCACGGCCAAGGTGCTCGACTTCGACGGCATCGACCTGCGCGCCGCCTCGGCGGCCACCTGGAGAAGGCTCCGCGGCGCGCGGATGTCGATGGTGATGCAGGATCCGAAATTCTCGCTCAACCCGGTGATGACCATCGGCCGGCAGTTGATCGAGGCGCTGAAGTTCGGCGCCGGCGAGACCCGGGCCGAGGCGCGGGCCCGCGCGCTTGCCATGCTGGAGGCGGTGCAGATCCGCGACCCCGAGCGGGTGTTCCGCGCCTATCCGCACGAGTTGTCGGGCGGCATGGGCCAGCGGGCGATGATCGCGATGATGCTGGTGACCGAGCCCGACCTGCTGATCGCCGACGAACCGACCTCGGCGCTCGACGTCACCGTCCAGGTGGAGGTGCTGCGCATCCTCGACCGGCTGGTGGCCGAGCGCGGCATGGGGCTGATCTTCATCAGCCACGACCTGCGCCTGGTATCCTCCTTCTGCGACCGGGTGCTCGTCATGTATGCCGGCCGCGTGGTCGAGGAACTGAAGGCCGCCGATCTGGCGCGGGCGCAGCATCCCTACACCCGCGGCCTGATGAACTGCCTGCCGAAGATCGAAGGCGGCCGGCGGCCGCTGCCCACGCTCGAAAGGGATGCGGCATGGGCGAGGTGATGCTGGCGGTGGACGGTCTCGACGTCACCTTCCGCCGGGGGGGCGACACCGTGCAGGCGGTGCGCGGCGTCAGCTTCGGCGTCGCCCTCGGCGAAAGCTTCGGCATCGTCGGCGAATCCGGGTCGGGCAAGTCCACCGTGCTGCGCGCGATCTGCGGCCTGGCGCCGACCACCGCCGGGACGATCCGGCTCGACGGCACGGCGCTTGCCACGCCCCGGCCCGCGGCCTTCTTCCGCAGGGTGCAGATGGTCTTCCAGGACCCCTACGCCTCGCTCCACCCCCGCCACACCGTCGACAGGGTCCTGTCCGAACCTCTCGCCATCCACCGCTTCGACCGGCGCGAGGAGCGGATCGAGACCGCGTTGAAGGACGTGGGCCTCGGCAGCGATTTCCGCTTCCGCTACCCGCACCAGCTTTCCGGCGGCCAGCGCCAGCGCGTCGCCATCGCCCGCGCGCTGATCCTCGAACCCGAGGTGCTGCTTCTCGACGAACCGACCTCCGCCCTCGACGCCTCGATCCAGGCCGAGGTGCTGAACCTGCTTGACCGGCTCCGCGCCGAACGCGGGCTGACCTACCTCATGGTCAGCCACGACCTTGCGGTCGTCGCCCACATGTGCGACCGGCTGATGGTGATGCAGCACGGGGCGGCGGTGGAGGAACTGACGCGCGCGGCGCTCTCCGCCCACCGCGCCGAAACCGACTACACCAAGAAACTGCTCTCGGCCTCCGAGGGCTACAGCCCTGCGTGAGGTGCCATGATCCCAGTCTTCGACGGCCACAACGACTTCCTCCTCCGTCTTTTGCGCGACCCGGCGAGGCGCGAGACGATCTGGCTTGCCGGCGAGGGCAAGGGCCACCTCGACCTGCCGCGGATGAAGGCCGGGGGGCTCGCAGGCGGGTTCTTCGCGGTCTACATCTCATCCCCCACCGCCCATGACGCGCCGGACTTCGAGGCGATCATGGACGCGCCGCCCTACGACCTGCCGCTGCCCGACCTGATCGGCGCCGGGGCGGCGCAGCCGGTGGCCGCGGCGATGATCGGCCATCTGATGTGGATGGAACGGACCGGCACGCTCGCCATCTGCCGCAGCGTTGCCGACATCCGCGCCGCGATGGCGGCGGGAAAGGTCGCCGCGATCCTGCATTTCGAGGGCGCCGAGCCGATCGGCGAGGACCTCGACGCGCTGCATCTCTGGCACGCGGCCGGCCTGCGCTCGCTCGGCCCGGTCTGGTCGCGGCCCACGGTCTTCGGCCACGGTGTCCCGTTCCGCTTCCCCGGAACGCCCGACACCGGGCCGGGCCTGACCGCGGCCGGCAAGGACCTTGTCCGCGAATGCAACCGGCTGAAGGTGATGATCGACCTCAGCCACCTGAACGGGGGGGGGTTCGACGATGTGGCGGCGCTGTCGGACGCGCCCCTGGTCGCCACCCATTCCAACGCCCATGCGGTGACGCCCTCGACCCGCAACCTGACCGACCGGCAGCTCGACATGATCCGCGAGCGGGACGGCATGGTGGGGCTCAACTTCGCCACCGTCTTTTTGCGCGAGGACGGCCGCAAGGCGCCCTTCGACGGCTGGGAGCCGATCCTGCGCCACATGGACCACCTGATCGGCCGGCTCGGCGAGGACCGGGTGGGCCTCGGCTCGGACTTCGACGGGGCGACGCTGCCGAACGGCATCGGCGACGCGGCGGGATTGCCCCGGCTTCTCGACGCGCTCCGGGCGCATGGCTACGACGAGCCGCTGCTGGAGAAGATCGCGCACGGAAACTGGCTCGCGCTTCTCTCGCGCACCTGGGGCGGGTGACGGGGCGGCCGATGGCGCTGCCGATCCTGGCCAACGAACCCGCGCGGCGGCTCTTCCTCGACCGCCACGCGCTGATCGAGCCGCCGGTCGGGCCGGCGAAGGGCGCCGATCTGCTGGCGCTGATCCGCCGGCTCGGTTTCGTTCAGGTCGACAGCGTCAACACCGTCGAACGCGCGCATCACATGATCCTCTGGTCGCGCCGCCAGTCCTACCGGCCGGGGAATCTCGCGCCGCTTCTCGAACGCGACCGGACCCTTTTCGAACACTGGACCCATGACGCCTCGGTGATCCCGATCGAGTTCTTCGGCCACTGGAAGTTGCGCTTCGCCCGCGATGCCGAACGCATCCGCGAAAGCTGGACCGCCTGGCAGGGCGCGGCGTTCCACGACCGGATCGAGGAGGTTCTGGCCCATGTCCGCGCGGAAGGCCCCGTGGGCACCGGCGATGTCGGCGCGGACGAGGCGCGGGGCAAGGGCGGCTGGTGGAACTGGCACCCGTCGAAAACCGCGCTGGAATATCTCTGGCACACCGGCGAGGTCTCGGTCTGCCACCGGAGCAACTTCGCCAAGCAATTCGACCTGACCGAGCGCGTCCACCCCGCCGCGCACCGCGATCCCCCGCCCTCGGAGGCGGACACGATCGCCTGGGCCTGCAACGCGGCACTCGACCGGCTGGGCTTCGCCACTTCGGGCGAACTTGCGGCGTTCTGGGCGACGGTGAAGCCCGACGAGGCGAAGGCCTGGTGCTCAGGGGCGCAGGCGCGGGGCGAGATCGTCGAGATCGCCGCCGAGGGCGCGGACAGGCGCCCGCGCCGCTGTTTCGCCCGGCCCGACGTCCTGGAGGCAGCGGCGGCGGTGGCGGAGCCCGCGAACCGGGTCCGCATCCTGTCGCCCTTCGATCCGGCGCTGCGCGACCGCAACCGGGCCGAACGGCTGTTCGGCTTCCACTACCGGATCGAGATATTCGTGCCCGGACCGAAGCGGCGCTATGGCTACTACGTCTTTCCGGTGATGGAACGCGACCGCATCATCGGCCGGATCGACGCGAAGGCAGTCCGGGCCGAGGGGCGGCTTGCCGTGCGCGCCTTCTGGCCCGAAGGCGGCGTGGCGATGGGCGCGGCCCGCACTGGGCGGCTGATGGCCGAGCTTGACCGGCTGGCGCGGTTCGCGGGTTGCGCCGAGGTGACCTGCGCCCCGGACTGGCTGCGCCCCGCCTGACCCTCCGCAAGCCGCCCGTCGCAAACGGCCCCCTCCGGCGTCGCCATCGGGCAAGCCCGGCAGACGGCCCGCCGTCACCCTGCGCGAAAGGAGAGGCGGGATGGGCAGCGAGATCGGATACCGGCGGGGCATGACGCTCGTGGTCGGGGCGGCGGTTCTGTGGTCGCTCATGGGGCTGGCGATCCGGCTCATGGGCGAGGCCGGCAGCTGGCAGATTCTCTTCTACCGTTCGCTCGGCCTGGTGCCGGTGCTCTTCGTCGTGATCCTGCGCCGGTCGGGCGGCCGCCCCCTGTCCCGCATCCGCGCGGCCGGCTGGCCCGCGCTGATCGGCGGCACCGGCCTCGTCTTCGCCTTCGCCGGCGCGATCTTCGCGATTCAGGCGACGACGGTCGCAAATGCCGTCTTTCTCTTCTCTGCAACGCCCCTGATGACGGCGGTGATGGCCTGGCTTCTTCTGGAGGAGCCGGTGCGCCCCGCGACCTGGGTGGCGATCGCGGCTGCCGGCGTGGGCATCTTCGTGATGGTGCGCGAGGGTCTTGCCATCGGTGCGGGGCTCGGCAATCTCGCGGCGCTCCTGTCGGCGTCGGGCTTCGCGGCCTTCACCATCACGCTGCGCTGGGGCCGGCTTGGCGACATGCTGCCCGCCGTGCTGATCGGCGGAGTGCTGTCGGCCGTCGTCGCCGCGGCGGTGATTTCGGCCAGGGGCGAGAGCTTCGCGCTTTCGCCGGGTGCGGTGGCCATCGCCCTGTTCATGGGGGCGGTGCTTCTCGGCCTGGGCATGGCGATCTACACGGCCGGCAGCCGGGTGGTCCCCGCCGCCGAGATCGGCATCCTGTCGATGGCCGAGGTGATGCTGGCGCCGGTCTGGGTGTGGCTGTTCCTCAACGAAGGCGCGAGCGCGGGAACCTTCCTGGGCGGCGCGGTGCTGCTTGGCGCCATCGCGCTGAATGCGCTGACCGGAATGCGGCACCGCCCGCCGCCGATCACATCCTAGCGCGACCGGCGGAAGAAGCGGGCGCGCGCGTAAAGCTCCTCGAGTCGCTTCATCCGCGCCTGCGTCTCGTCCCAGGTCAGGGTCTGGACCGCCGCCAGCAGCGTCTCCACCAGCACCTGGATCGCCACAGTCGAATCCCAGGCCGAGGGCGCCTCGACATGCGCCGAAAGCCGGTAGCGCGCGCGTTCGGCCGCGGGCGAGACCCACTGGTCGGTGACCAGCACCACCTCGGCGCCCTGGTCGGCGGCGATCTCCACAAGGCTGAGCACGTTGTTCTCGTAGCGCCGGATGTCGAAGGCCAGAAGCACGTCGCCCGGCACCATGTCGAGAAGCGCCGGCGGCCAGGCGTTCGACATGTCTGAGATCAGCGTGACGTCGCGGCGGATGACCTTCATGTGGGTGACGAAATAATCCGCCATCGCATGGGTGATCCGCCCGCCCATCGCATAGACCTTGCGCCCGCGGTCGGCCATCAGCCGGGCGATCGCGTCGAATTCGTCATGGTCGATCTGGCCGAGCGTCGCCTGGAGGTTGCCCACCACCGCATCGGCGAAGCGGTTGAGGATATGGGTGTCGGGCACGCCCCCCGCCCAGCGGTCGTGCTTGGCCAGGGGCGAGATCAGCCGTTCCTCGACCTCGGCGCGGACGACCGCCTGGAAATCCGGGTAGCCCTTGTAGCCGAGCTTCTGGACCAGCCGGACCACGGTCGGCGTCGAAACCTCGGCCCCCTTCGCCAGCGCGGTGATCGAGCCCAGCACGGCCACCGGATAGTGGCGCGTGATATGGGTCGCAAGCTGGCGTTCGGCGCGGGTGAGGTCGCCGAAGCTCGCCTTGATCTGGTTTTCGATGGTTCGCGCCGCAACCGGCACCGGCACATCCTCCCCCCGGGGCGGACCCGAAACCGGCCACGCCAGAAAAGATTGTAACAGAAAACGCGGGCAAGAAAACATCTTGACAGAAAGCGACCCGGCGAACGAGCCTGTATCGGTGAATCAGGGGGGCAGCCGGACAATGGCGCGGGCGCAAGAAGCCGGCCACGATGTCGTGGTGACGGAAAACCGCGAGGCCTGCGGACCGTTCCTTGTCGTCTGCGAACATGCCTCCAACCGCTTCCCAGCCGCCTTCGGGACGCTCGGCCTATCGCCTCAGGCGCGGTCGGCGCATATCGCCTGGGACCCCGGCGCGCTCGGCGTGGCGCGGCGGCTGGCCGGGCTTCTCGACGCGCCCCTGGTCGCGGCGGGGGTATCGCGTCTGGTCTACGACCTGAACCGGCCGCCGCATTCCGCCGGCGCCATGACGGCGCGGAGCGAGGACTACGACATTCCCGGCAACCTGCGGCTTGGCGCGGATGAAAGGCTGCGGCGGACCGAGGCGATCTACCTGCCCTTCCACGCCCATCTGCGGGCCGAGATCGCGCGGCGGCTGGCCGCCGGGCTGCCGCCCGTGATCGTCGCCGTCCACAGCTTCACGCCGGTCTGGTTCGGCACGCCGCGCGCCGTCGAATTCGGCGTGATCCATGACGCGGACCCAGCGCTCGCGCTTGCCGTCGTCGCCGAGGCGAAGGCGCGCACCCGCCTCGATTGCCGGCTGAACGAGCCCTATTCGGCGGCCGACGAGGTGACCCACACGCTCCGCCTCCAGGCCACGCCCTACGGTCTGGCGAACGTCATGCTGGAAATCCGCAACGACCTGATAGCGACCCCCGAGGCCGAGGCGGCGATGGCGGCGACGCTTGCGCCCGTCCTCGAGGCGGCACTCGCGGCCGCCGACGCCCCGCAAATGAAAAAGGCGAGCCACTGAAATGCCGAACTGGACGCGGACCTTTGTGAAAGTCGTCGATGCGGTGAACTACCGCATCGGCCGCATAGCGATGTATCTGCTGTTCGTGCTGTCGGCTGTGCTCCTGTGGTCGATCATCGGCAAGGCGTTGGGCCACCCGCCGCTTTGGACGCAGGAAATGGCCCAGTTCACGATGGTGAGCTATTTCGTGCTGGGCGGCGCCTATTCGCTGCAACTGGGCGCGAACGTGCGGATGGACCTGCTCTATGGCCGCTGGTCTACGCGCAGGCGCGCAGCGGTCGATTCGATCACCGTCTTCGCGATGATCTTCTTTCTGGCCGTCATCCTCTGGGGCGGGATCGAGAGCACGCTTTATGCCTTCGAGATCGGCGAACGGTCGCGGTCGGTCTGGCGGCCCTACCTCGCGCCGGTGAAGATCGTCATCTGCGTCGGCGTGTTCCTGATGATCCTGCAAAGCGTCGCCTTCCTGATCCGAGACATTGCCCACCTGCGCGGCGAGGACATCTGATGGACTACAACTATATCGCCATCGTGATGTTCGGGGGCATGTTGGCCATGCTCCTGACCGGGCAGCGCGTCTTCGCGGTGATCGGCTTCATCGGCGCCGTGGCGGCGCTGGCGCTCTGGGGGACCGGCGGGTCGGCCATCCCCTTCACCAGCACGATCAAGCTGATGAACTGGTATCCGATGCTGACCCTGCCGATGTTCGTCTGGATGGGCTACATCATGTCGGAAACCCGGATGGCGGACGACCTCTACCGGATGTTCCACGTCTGGTTCGGGCCGATCCCCGGCGGGCTTGCCATCGGCACGGTGCTGCTGATGGTCCTCATCTCGGCGATGAACGGGCTTTCGGTGGCGGGCCTTGCGATCGGCGCCACCATCGCGCTGCCCGAGATGCTGAAGCGCGACTACGACAAGGTGATGGTGACCGGAATCATCCAGGGCGGGTCGAGCCTCGGCATCCTGGTGCCGCCCTCGGTTGTGCTGGTCCTTTACGCGATGATCGCGCGCCAGCCGGTGGGGCAGCTCTGGCTCGCCGGCGTGTTTCCCGGGCTTCTGATGGCGGGGATCTTCATCCTCTACGTTGTCATCCGCTGCGGGCTGAACCCGCGCCTCGGGCCGCCGCTGTCGCGTGAGGAACGCAACGCCATCTCCTGGTCCGAAAAGGCGGCGCTCCTGCGTGCGGGGGTCATGCCGGTGGTGATCTTCGCGGCGATGATGGGGCCCTTCATCTACGGCTGGGCGAGCCTTGTCGAAGCTTCGGTGATCGGCGCGGCGATCTCGACGCTCGTCGCCGTGCTGCGCGGCCGGATGACCAGGCGGGTCTACGAAATCTGCATGACGCAGACACTTGGCGTGTCGTGCATGTTCATGTGGATCCTGCTGGCCGCGCTGGCCTTCGGCGCGGTCTTTGACGGGCTCGGGGCAGTCAAGGCGCTGGAGAACCTGTTCCTGCAGGACCTCGGCCTGTCGCCCTGGACGATCCTCGTGCTGATGCAGCTGTCGTTCCTGATCATGGGGATGTTCCTCGACGATACCGCGATGCTGGTGATCGTGGCGCCGCTCTATGTGCCGCTGGTGGCAAAGCTCGACCTCGGCATCGCGCCGGGCGACGCACTGATCTGGTATGGGGTGCTCTACACCATCACCTGCCAGATCGCCTATATCTCGCCCCCCTTCGGCTACAACCTGTTCCTGATGCGTGCGATGGCGCCCGACCATGTGACGCTCGGCGACATCTACCGGTCGATCTTCCCGATTGCCGGGCTGATGATCCTGACGCTGATCATCGTCATGGTCTTCCCCGAAATCGCGCTCTGGCTGCCGCATCAGGTCTACGGAAACTGACACTCAGCGAGGGGCGGACAAACCGCCCCCTTCATTCAACCAACGGAGGTCACGATGACGACGACAAGACGGAAGTTCCTTTCGACCGGCGCGCTGGCAGGGGCCGCGGCGCTTTCGGCCCCGGCGGTCCGCGCCCAGGCGGCACCGATCAAGTGGCGGATGCAGACCTATGCCGGCGCGGCGCTTGGCGCGCATGTCTGCAAGCCGGCGATCGACAGCTTCAACAAGATCGCCGCCGGCCAGATGGAGATCGAGCTTTACTACGCCGACCAGCTCGTGCCCACGTCGGAACTGTTCCGCGCCATGCAGTCGGGCACGATCGACGCCGTGCAGTCGGACGACGATTCCATGCAGTCGCCGACCGAGGTGACGGTGTTCGGCGGCTACTTCCCGCTGACGCTGCGCTACTCGCTCGACGTGCCGGTGCTGTTCAACCAGTACGGGCTCGACGCGATCTGGAAGGAGGAATACGCCAAGGTCGGCATC
>JAUQYB010000099.1 GCA_030837825.1 Albidovulum sp. | reverse complement strand
CCGTCGCCGCCGTCACCATCGCCGCCGTCACCGTCGCCGCCGTCACCATCGCCGCCGTCACCATCGCCGCCGTCACCGTCGCCGCCGTCGCCGCCGTCACCGTCGCCGTCGCCGCCGTCACCGTCGCCGCCGTCACCGTCGCCGTCGCCGCCGTCACCGTCGCCGCCGTCACCATCGCCGCCGTCACTCCCGTCGGCATTCGTCCCCGGCGCGATCGACCCGGTGGCCGGATCGCACAGGTCGGGGTGCAGACGAAGAAACTCCGCGTCGCTGCAAGTGCCGGCGGACTGGTTGCTGCCGAGGATGACCGGTTCGGGAGCGATGACAGGCTCGCCCAAGCCGCCCGCGAAAACCCCACCGGCACTGAGCGTCAAGGTCAGCGCCGTGCTCGCCAGAAAACGTGCCTTCATTTCTGCACCCCTCAAAACAAAAGTTCAGGGTGCCTGGCCTCTGGCCGAACCACCCGCTACCCATGTTCTAAATATGCTACTTCGCGGGTCTTCGGACAGCAAATCTGGGGGCGATCGGTGGATTGAGGCGAAACAGTGGCAGAAAATCACCACAATTGCGGCGGGTCTGCGCATGCAGTTCAATCATGCGGCGAGCCTGTCCGGGGAGGCTCCGGACAGACGGCACTTGCCGCGACCTTGCGTCGGGGGGCGGCGCCCGGCCGCGGCCAGCCCGGCGGGCCGCGGATGCGACCGGGGAACGAGGCCCTTGAAGCGCTCGCGGAATAACGCTAGGTAGCCCGCCGACGGGTGATTAGCTCAGTGGTAGAGCGCTTCGTTCACATCGAAGATGTCGGGGGTTCAAATCCCTCATCACCCACCATCCCCCCTGCCTGGAATTGGACTGCTCCCTGCAGACAGGCTTCGGAACCGCCTACCGCCGCCAGGCGATGAAGGCGGAGCTGCAGATCAGGATGGCGACGCCGATGAAGGTGACTTGATCCGGCACCTGCGCGAAGAACAGCCAGCTTGCCCCGGTGGAGGTGACGATTTCCAGATAGGCGAACGGGGCGACGAGCGAGGCATCGGCGCAATCGTAGGCCTTGATGATCAGGTACTGGCCGACCAGGCCGAACAGCGCCATCCCCAGGACCATCCACCATTGCTCGGGCCTGAGCCCTACCCAGATCAGCGCCATCAGCGGCGCGCCGACCAGAACCGCCATGAAATGCGTCTGGAAGGTGAGTGTGAGCGGCGACAGCGGGCGGCTACCGCCGGTGCTTTTCTTCACCAGGATCACGTAGCCGGCCATCGCCGCGCCCGACCCGAGGGCGAGCAGGCTGCCGGGTTCGAGCGCGCCGTGGCTTGGCCGGAGGATGACGAGGGTCGCGCCGAAGCCGACGAGAAGGGCGATCCAGCGCGCCGGCCCGACGGTCTCTTTCAGGAACAGCCGGGACAGCAGGGTGACGAACAGCGGCTGCACGAAGCTGATCGCCACCGTATCGGCGATCGAAAGATATTTCAGCGCCCCGAAAAAGCAGAACCCCGTGGCGATGCTGAAGAAGCCGAGGAGAAGGGCATTGACCCGGCCGTCCGGTGGAATGATCTCCTCCCGCCGGCCGGCGAGCATGACCGGCAGGAGAAGGAACGTTCCGCACACCATCCGAAGGAAGATCACCTGCATCGCCGGAATGCCGCCGGTTACCAGATGCTTGGCCTGGACGTCGATCATCGGCACCAGTGCCATCGCCAGCATCATCATCATGATGCCGGCGCCGGTGGTGTCGCGGCGGCTTGCCACGGTGGCGTTCGAGGACATCTGCGGAACGCTCAGGCGCCTCAGTCGAACCAGCGTGCGCTGCGGTCGAGGAACCGGTACCAGGTGCCGACCATCGGCAGGAACCAGGGATTGCCGTTGTAGAAGGGAAGCTTCGGGAAATGGCTGCCGATCACGCCCCGGCCGGTGCCGGGCCGGCCGAGCATGTGTTCGGCGATCCGGTGCCCGAGATGCGTCTGGTTCGAGATTCCGCCGCCGTTGCAGCACGAGACGTAGTAGATGCCGTCGTCCATCCGGCCGGCGTGCGAGCAGAAGTCGAGGGCGAAACAGACGTTGCCATGCCAGGCGTGGCTGAGCGGCACGCCGCGGGTTTCGGGGAAGGTGTGTTCCATGAACCTGCGCAGGCCCACGGCGCCCTGTTCCTCGGTCGAGTTGCGAAACCGCGCCCGCCCGCCGAACAGGATGCGCTTTCCGTCGGGCGAGCGGCGGAAATAGTAGAGCACATGCTTGGTGTCGCCGACCATGCGGTTGCCGGGGATCAGCCGCTCGAGCAGGTCGAAGGGCATTTCCTCGGTGGCGATCATGTAGCTTTGCACCGGGATCGTGCGCTTGCGCAGCCACGGCACCTCGGGCCCGGCATAGCCGTTGACGCCGAGCAGGATCTTCTCGGCCCTGAGGTCGACCGACGTCCCGTCCTGCATGTTCACGAGCCGCGCCGCATGGCCCTCGGCGATCCGCCGGGCACCGCCGAACCGCCAGCCGGTGACGATGCGGACCCCGAGCGCCCGCGCCCGGTTGGCCAGCGCCCGGACGTATTTCGCCGGATGGATCGAGCCCTGGTCATGGCGGATCATCGCGCCGCGGTAGATGCCGGTCTTGACGGCGCGGCGGACGTCGCCTTCGTCGAGGATCTCGTAGTTCCTGCGGTCCTCGGGCGCCAGCCGGTCGCGCAGTTCGTGAAGCTTGGCCATGTCCTTGCGGGTGTGCGCGCCGACCACGCTGCCGCAAAGGTCGAGGTCGATCGGGTCGGCCAGCGTGGCGGCGCGGCCGAGCATGAACGGCATCGAGGCGGCGTAGTCCTCCATGATCTCGCGCCCGCGCTTTTCGCCGAACCGCGCCGTCGCCTGGGCCAGGGTGAATTTCGCGGCGTTGCCGATCTGGCCGCCGTTGCGGGAACTGGCGCCTTCGCCGATCCGCATCGCGTCGATGACGATGATGCCGGTCTCTCCGGCTTCGGCAAGCGTGATCGCCGCCGAAAGGCCGGTATAGCCCGAACCGACGATCAGGACGCGGCAATCGCCGGTATCGATCACCCGGTCGCCGTGCTGCGGCTCGGCGGCTTCCCACCAGAAAGGCGTCGTCTTCATCAGTTCCTCCCGATCCTGGATACCCGCGCGCCCGCCCTGCCGGACGGGCGGCGTGGTCAGACTTTCGACGTGAAATAGACCTTCCGCATGGCGCTGATGGTCTTCCAGCTTCCGCGGAAGCCGGGTTCGAGCACCACCAGATCGCCGGGGCCGAACCGCTTGGGTGCGGCCTGGCCCTCCTCGAACAGCTCGATCTCGCCTTCGAGGATGTAGAAGCTCTCGATCAGGTCCTCGCCGCGCATCACCCGGTGATGCCCGGGCGATGCCGCCCAGACGCCGGACATCGTCCGTGCCTCGATCAGCGGCCAGGACATGAATTCCGGCGCGCCCTCGATCAGCAGGTCAGGCTCGGGCCGGCCGGGCTCTCCGGCGCCGAGGCTGGCGGTGCGGGCGTATTTCAGGTTGCTCACGCGCATGCTCCTTTCAGGTCAACAGGATGCAGTCGCCTGCATCGAAGGCGAGCGTGACCGCCACGCCGGGTTCGAGCGCGCCGTCGCGCGCGCTGCCGTAGGTCAGAAGGGTGCGGCCAGCCGCCAGCGCGATCGAGTAGAGCGCCCGGTCCCCCGAGTAGGTCGAGGCCGCGACGGTCCCGCCGAGGGTGACGCCGCCCGAAACGCCGCCCGAAACTCCCCCGGCGCCGTCGTTGCGGCCGATGCGGATGTCCTCGGGCCGGATGACAAGCTCTGCCGGTGCCGGTGCCGCCGGGACCGGGTGGCCCGGCATGGCAAGGCGGAACGCCTCGGTGGCGAATTCCGCCAGCGGCCCGCGCGCCGCCATCGTGCCGGAGAAGATGTTGGACTTGCCGACGAAATCCGCGACGAACCGCGAGGACGGGTTGCGATAGAGCCGGTGCGCGGTGTCGAACTGCTCGATCCTTCCGTGGTTCATCACCGCGATCAGGTCGGACATGTGCATCGCTTCCTCCTGGTCATGGGTGACGTTGATGAAGGTCGTCCCCAGCCGGTGGTGGATGTCGCGGAGCTGGTCCTGCAGGTCGCCGCGCAGCTTCTTGTCCAGGGCCGACATTGGCTCGTCCAGAAGCAGGAGGTCGGGCTCGAACACCAGCGCGCGGGCCAGCGCCACGCGCTGCTGCTGGCCGCCCGACAGTTCGTGCGGCTTGCGGCGGCCGAAGGCGCCGAGATGCACCAGATCCAGCATCGCGTTCACCCGGGTGGCGATCTCGTCGCGGCCCAGGCGCCGCACCTTCAAGGGATAGGCGACGTTGTCGAAGACCGTCATGTGCGGAAACAGCGCATAGCCCTGGAAGACCAGCCCGAAGTTGCGCTTTTCCGGCTTCAGCGCGGTGATGTCGCGGCCGTCATGGCGGATATCGCCGGCCGAGACGCCCTCGAACCCGGCGAGGATCTTCAGAAGCGTCGTCTTCCCCGATCCGGAGGGCCCGAGCAATGTGACGAAGCCGCCCTTCGGGATGCTCAGCGACACTTGCGACAGCGCCTGCATGGTCCCGTAGAACTTGTCGATGTTGCGGATTTCGAGAAATGCCATCACAGGTCTCCGTCAGGGTCCGGTCATTGCTTCTGCGGCTGGGCAAGGGTCTGGAGCCTTCGCAGCAGCCAGAGGAGCGCGAAGCTCAGCAGCGAAAGCAGAAGCGCAACGACGACGATGGTCGGCTGGAGCCGGTCGCGAAGCCCGGCGAAGAGGGCGACCGGCAGAGTGGTCGATTCCGGCGAGGCGAGGAACAGCGCCACCACCACCTCGTCGAAGGAGGTGATGAAGGCGAAAAGCGCGCCGGCAAGGAACCCCGGCGCGGCAAGCGGCAGGGTCACATGCCGGAAGCGGTGGCTGCGCGTCGCCCCGAGCGAGGCCGCGGCAAGGTCGAGATCGGGGTCGAGGCCCTTGAGCGAGGTCATCACCGACAGGAAGACGAGCGGCGCGCCTAGGATCGCATGGGCGAGCACGAGGCCGAGGTAGCTGCCCGACAGGCCGACCCGCCCGAAGGCATAGGCGAAGGCCACGCCGACGACGATCGAGGGCACCACCAGCGGCGAGACGAAGAGCCCGGTCAGCACCACCTGCAACGCCCTGCCGGTCAGCATCACCCCGGTCGCGGCAAGCCCGCCGATCAGGACGCCCAGCACCATCGCGCCGGTGGCGATCCTGAGGCTGTTGGACAGCGCCCGCGTCCACTGGCCCGAGGTGAATATCTCGTGAAACCACTTCAGGCTGAACCCGTCCATCGGATAGGTCAGGAACGACCCCGAGTTGAAGGCGAGCGGCATCACCAGGACGAGCGGCACCACCAGGAAGGCCAGCGCGAAAAGAACCGAACCCCAGAAGATGACCCGCGACATCAGACCTGCCCCCGCTTGCGCGCCATCAGCCAGCGCGCCGCGCCGTAGGCCGACAGGATCAACAGCACCGCGCCCAGCAGCATCACCGACAGCGCCGAGGCCATGCCCCAGTTGAGCGATTCCTTGACGAAGGCGGCGATGTAGAACGACACCATCTGGTCCCGCGGCCCGCCGGTCAGCGAGGGCGTGATGTAAAAGCCGAGTGCCAGGATGAAGACCGTGGCCCCGCCGACCGCGACACCGCGCAGCGTCTGCGGGAAGTAGACCCTGAGGAAGGTCTCGACCGGGCCGGCGCCGAGGCTCAGCGACGCATCCTTTTGCGATTTCGGAATCGTCCGCATCACGTTCATGATCGGGATGATGGCGAAGGGCAGCAGCACATGCGTCATCGAGACAATCGCGCCGAAGCGGTTGAAGATGAGCTGTAACGGCTCGGTGATGAACCCGGTCCAGAGCAGGAAGGCGTTCACCAGGCCCGATGTCTGAAGCAGGATCACCCAGGCGGTGGTGCGCACGAGGATCGAGGTCCAGAAGCTCATCAGCACCGCGATCAGCACGAAGGCCGCAAACCGCGGCGCCGCATTGGCCACCGCATAGGCCAGCGGATAGCCGATCAGCAGCGTCACCAGCGTGACCTGCACCGAGATCACCAGCGTGCGCCACATGATCTGCACATAGATGTCGTCGCCGCCGGCGGTCAGCCGGCCGCTTTCGTCTACCTGAAGACCCGTCGCCTGACCGAAGTGGCGCCAGGTGAAGGGCGAGCTGTTCCGCGCCATCACCGCCCAGTAGGTCTCGTCGGCCCAGCGCTTGTCGAAGGCGGCAAGCCCGGCGGCGGTGGGCTCGATCCCGGCCGCCTGCCGCGCGGTCTTGAGAAACAGCGAGCGGAATCCCGACAGGTTCTGGTTGAGCTCGCGTGCCGTCGCGGCCTGCTGCCCGGCGTCCATCGCCTGCATGTCGGCAAGAAGGGCTGCGGCCCGCGCGTCAGGATCGCCCAGATCGGCGCCGCGGAACTGCACCAGGCCTCGCCCCAGTTCGCCATTGTCGACGCTGAGCGAGATCATCGAGCTGATCGGCATCAGATAGAGCAGAATGTAGATCGCGAGCGGAAGAACCAGCAGGACAACGGCCGCCAGTCGTGCTCCACCCGGCTTGCGGGGCGACGCGCTCATGATGTCATCCTAGGACGGAGCCTCCGGCGGAACCCCGCCGGAGGAGAGGGCAGTGGGCTACTGGGTGGACCAGCGGCTCCAGCGTTCGCGCAGCTCGTCCAGGTGGTCGATCCAGAACTCGTCCGACATGAAGGCCGCTTCCTTGATGTTGTCGCCGGCAGGCAGGCCCGCGACGATCTCGGGTGTCAGATGCTCGGCGGCGAGCGCGTTCGACGGGCCGTAGGGCATGAGCGACGAAAACTTCGCCTGGTTCGCCGGGGCGTTCACCGTCTGGATGAACTCGGTCAGCCTGTCCTTGTAGGGCGAGCCCTTGACCATCGCCCAGCCGTCCATGTTCACGACATGGTTCTTCCAGACGAATTCCAGCGGCTTGCCCTCGCGCTTGGCCATGATGATCCGGCCGTTGTAGGCGGTCGACAGCGCCACGTTGTTCGAGGCGAGCCACTCCACCGGCTGCGCGCCGGATTCCCAGTATTGCAGCAGGTCCTTGATCTTGTCCCACTGGGCAAAGGCGCGGTCCACGCCCTCGGGTGTCGCCAGCACCTCGTAGATCTGGTCCGGCGGCACGCCGTCGGCCATCAGCGCATATTCGAGGTTGAACTGCGGCGAGTTGTTGACGCCGCGCCGGCCGGGAAACTTCTCGCGGTCGAAGAAGTCCTTCCAGTCCTGCGGCGGCGTCGGGAAGGCCCCGGTGTTGTAGGCGAAGCCGTTGCCGATCACGACGTTGCCGACACCGCAGGGCATCGCGGCACCGGGCAGAAGATCGTCCTTGCCGCCGATCGCATCCCAGTCGAGCGGCTCCAGCAGCCCCTCGTCACAGGCGAGCTGCAATTCGGACCCGCCCATGATCAGGAAGTCCCAGGCGACGTTGCCGGTGTCCACCATCGCCTTGATCTCGGCAAGCCCGCCGAGATAGGTCGTCTCCTCGATCTTCACGCCGGCCTTCTCGGCGAAGGGCTTGAAATAGGCCTCGCGCTGGGCATCCTGGTAGTTGCCGCCCCAACCCGCGATGGTAACATCTCTTGCCATCACTGTGACGGGGATTGCTGTCATGACCGTGCACAACAGCGCAACACCGATCGTTTTCATGATATTTCCTCCCGAAATCATGAATCTGGCTCGTCAGGAGATGTTCCGGCCCGAGGCGGCGTTCCGTGTTCCGGCATGGACTCGACATCTCTGCGGATGACTATGATCCGTTTTAAATTTCTGTCAATTGATTTTAATTTTGGTGAACTTATATGAAGAATGTTATAAAATTCAAGAACGGCAACCGGGGAGGGCAGCTGTGCCAGCCGATCTGAACCATCTGGAAGCACATAGCGACACGCGCCAGGTCGGCGAGACATTGCGCCTGCGCCGGCAGATGCGTGGCCTGTCGCTCAAGCAGGTTGCCGAACCCGCCGGCATCTCGGTGGGCATGCTGAGCCAGGTCGAGCGCGGGCTTGCCGCGCCCTCGATCAAGACCCTCCGCGCGATCTGCGCGGCGATGGACATGCCGGTGAACTGGCTCTTCCACCGCGACGGCGAACAGGAAAGCCAGGCGGCCGAATACATCGTGCCCGCAGGCGCGCGCCGGTCCTTGACCTATCACGATGGCGCCCTTGTCAAGGAGCTGCTCACCCCTGACACGCAGCCGACGATCCAGATGCTGCGCTTCCTGCTGAAGCCCGGCGCCTCGTCGGGCGAACCCTACTGCAATGCCGAGGGCGGCAAATGCGGGATCGTGCTGGCCGGGACCATGGGGCTCGAGCTGAACGGCGTCGAATTCGTCGTCAACTGCGGCGACAGCTTCGCCTTCCCGTCCACCGCGATGGTGCGCTTCTGGACCGTCGGCGACGATGCCTGCGAGGTCCTCTGGGTGGTGGCACCCGCGACGGTGTAACCGGGGGCTCGCGTGCCGTGGCGTTGCGCTGCCGGCCGTTCACATCTCGATGCCAAGCCGCTCGATCATCCGGTCGCGGTCGATCAGCGCCTTGCGGGTCTGGTCGGGCCGGGCCGCGGCGCAGGCGTTGATCAGGCATTCGGCCGCCACAGTGAAGGCGCCGAAGCTGTTGGAGATGAAGCTCGACTGGTGGCCGACGAGGATTGCCGCGCGCGATGTGTCCACCAGCGGCGAACTGGCGCGATCGGTGAGGGCGACGATCGACAGGCCGATCTCGCGCGCAACCCGGGCCGTCTCGACCACCTGGGCGGAATAGGGCGCGCAACTCGCCGCGAGCAGGACGTCGCCCTTTTCCAGCATCGCAAGCCCCTCGGCGGTCCCGAGGCTGTTGGCATCGAGGAGCGCGACGTCGGAGCGGATCATCCGCAGCCCGTAGACGAGGAAGGCCGCGATGGCGTGGAACTGGCGGATGCCGTAGACGGCGACGCGGGGCGCCGACATCAGGAGGCCGACCGCGGCCTCGAACGCCTCGGTGTCGAAATGCTCGACGAAGCGGTCGATGTTGGCCTGGTTCTCGCGGCAGAGCTGGACCGCGCGCGACTGGGTGCTGGTCCCCTCGGCCAGCGCGGCGCGGGCCTGGCGGGAATAGAACTCTCCCGGTGCGGCCATCGACGCGGTCAGAAGCACCTGCTGGAAGGCGGGGAAGCCGGAGTAGCCGAGGCTGTGGGCGAGACGGGTGAGCGTGGAGGGGTTGACCTCCAGCACCTCCGCCAGCGCGGTGATCGACAGAAGCGCGGGGCTTCCGGTCAGGTCGAGGATGCGGCCGAGCGCTTCGCGGGTCTTGGCGCCGAGCGTGATCGACGCCTCGCCGCGCGCGATGGCGACCATCAGCGCGCGCAGCTCGCTCAGCGTTTCAGGCGGTCTTGCCTTCGTAGGAGGGGGCGCCGGCTCTGCGGTCATGGATGCTCCACTCGATCCCGTCTTCTGTGACACGGAAAAGCGCCGTTGCAAGGGTATTTTCGTCGTCCGGGTCGTCGGCGGCGTCGCGCCGGATCGGCAGGCCGGGCCCGCCGGTGTCGCGCAGGATCGCCAGCGGATCGCGCTCACCCCCGGCCAGAAGGGCTGCGCCGCGAGCCTGACGGTCGCGCGAGGAGGCGGTGACGATCTGCTGCGCCAGCCCGCGCGGCTGGTGCAGCGCGTGGTTGGCATGGACCGAGGGCACCGCGACTTCGGCCACCGACACTTCGCCACCGCCGAATTCGACCGAGACGATGCGCCGGTCGGCCACGTGCGACAGCGCGAAATGGAACCCGCCCGAGTCCGGATGCGCGCCGAGCACGGCGAGGGCGGCGTCGATGTCGCGCGCGGCGATGACCGCGCGGCCCAGCACCATGCGCGGCACCTCGGCCTCGACCCCGGTCAGGCGGATGTTGTTCACCGTCTGCACCAGCCCCGCCTCGGTGAGGGCGAAGGTGTGGCCGGGGAGCGAACCGGGATAGCAGAAGGCGCGGAAGCCCGGCGCACCCGCGGGCCTCACGTCGGCGACGAAGGCGGCGCCGCGGAAAAAGGGCAGGCCGTCCTCGTTGTGGGCGAGGACCGGCGTCTCGCCCGGCAGCATGACGGTGGTGCAGCCGTCCGGCACCGAGGCCAGAAGATCGCCGCGGCAGTTCCACGCCATCACCTCTGCGAGGGGCAGGCCGAGCCCTTCGGCCAGCCCCTCGATCTCGGCCCAGATCGCGGGAAAGCGCGCCTTGACAGTCGCCGTCATGCGGGCGAGGCGGGCGCCATGCGCGGGATCGGTCACGCGCTGCCAGATCGGCGCGCCGAGGAGATGGCGGTGCACCGCCGCCCGCCCGGCCCGCCCTAGCGCCCGGCCGATGTCGCGCGGCGTGCCGCCGGCGGCGACCCAGCCGAGGGTTCCCGGTTCACTCGACATGTTGCAGGAAGTCTTTCAGCCGTTCGCTGGGCGGGTTGCCGATCACCGCGCGCGGATCGCCGTCGACCGAAATCTTGCCGTGTTCCATGAAGATCAGCCGCGTGCCGACCTGCTTGGCGAAGGCCATCTCGTGGGTGACGACCACCATCGTCATCCCTTCCTGCGCAAGCTGGCGCATCACCGTCAGCACTTCCTGCTTCAGCTCGGGGTCGAGCGCCGAGGTCGGTTCGTCGAACAGCATCACCTTGGGCCGCACCGCCAGCGCCCGGGCGATCGCCACGCGCTGCTGCTGGCCGCCGGAGAGTTCGGACGGGTAGTTGCCGGCCTTTTCCCGCAGGCCCACCTTGTCAAGCAGCGCCAGCGCCTGGTCGCGCGCCTCGGCGGCCGAGGCGCCGCGCACCTTGCGCGGCCCGAAGGCGACGTTTTCCAGTGCGGTCATCTGCGGAAAGAGGTTGAACTGCTGGAACACCATCCCGGCCTCCTGCCGGATCAGGCGCAACTGCTTCTTGCCGGCGCGGACGCTGATCCCGTCCATCACCAGATCGCCGCCGGAAATCTGTTCCAGCCCGTTGATGCAGCGCAGCAGCGTCGACTTGCCCGAACCGGATGGCCCGATCAGCACCACCACCTCGCCCGTGTCGATCGACAGGTCGACCTCGTCCAGCACCTTCAGGTCGCCGAAATGCTTCGAGGTCTTGCGGAATTCGATGATGCTCACAGGATCCTCATGCGTTTCTCGATCACCCGCAGCGCCACGGTCATGGCCCCGGTGAGGATCAGGTAGATGACGGCGACGGCGGTCCAGATTTCCACCGCGCGGAAGTTGGCGGCCATGATCTCCTGCCCCGTCCGGGTCAGCTCGCCCACCCCGATGACGATGAAGAGCGAGGTGTCCTTGAGGCTGACGATGAACTGGTTGCCCAAGGGCGGGATCAGCCGGCGGAAGGCGAGCGGCCCGAGGATGTAGACCAGCACCTTCCACTGCGGCAGGCCAAGCGCCAGCCCGGCCTCGGTCAGGCCCCTGGAGATCGACAGGAAGGCGCCGCGGACGATCTCGGCGATATAGGCGCCGGCGTTGACGATGATCGCCAGCACCGCGGCCGACATCGGGTCGACGCGCAGCCCGGTCAGGATCGGCATGGCGAAATACAGGAACATCACCTGCACCACGATCGGCGTGCCGCGGATCAGCTCGACATAGGCGAAGGCGATGGCGTTCAGCACCCGGCCGCCATAGGCGCGCATGAGCCCCGCGACGGTGCCGAGGATCAGCCCGCCGAGAAGGCCGATCACGGTGATCTGCACGGTGATTTTCGCGCCTGCGATCAGCTGGGGAAGAAAGGTCAGGACAACTGACCAGTCGGTCTGCATGGGTCGCTCCGGGTGGCAGCAGGGGCGGGATGCGGGGGGCCGGGAAGCCCGGCCCGCCGCGCGCAGGATCAGTTCGTCGGCTTGGCGCCGAACCACTTTTCATAGATGGCGTCATAGCGCCCGTCGGCCTTCATGTTGGCCAGCGCGCCGTTGACCTTGGCGGTCAGCTCGCTGCCTTTCGGGAAGCCGATGCCGTACTGGTGCGCCATCATCTGCGCGCCCACCGCCTTGACCTGGCCCTCGCCCGCCGTGGCGATGTAGTAAAGCACGTTCGGCGTGTCGTGCATGGCCGCCTCGACGCCGCCGGCGCGCAGTTCCAGATAGGCGTTGTCGATGTTGGGGAACTTGCGCAGCTCGGTGTCCTTGAAGTTTGCCTCGGCATAGTCCGAGGCCGAGGTGCCGGTCTTGACCGCAAGCGTCTTGCCGGCCAGGTCGGCCTCGCCGGTGATGGTGCTGTCGGCCGGCACCATCAAGAGGAAACCGCTGTCATAATAGCCGTCCGAGAAGTCGATCACCTCCTGCCGCTCCGGCTTGATGGTGATCCCGGCCAGCGCCACGTCGACCTGCCCGGTCTGCAAGGCCGGGATGATGCCGGCGAAGTCCATCGGCCTGAGTTCGTAGGTCACGCCGATCTCCTTGGCGATCGCGTCCCACATGTCGATGTCGAAGCCGACATACTTGTCGCCTTCCTTGAACTCGAACGGCACGAAGGCGGTGTCGGTGGCGACGATCAGGTCGTCGGCCCGGGCGGCGCCGATGCCGAGGGCAAGGCCGGCGGCGGTGGCAAGCGCGAGAAGTGTCTTCATGTGCGGGACTCCCTGGTTGCGGGGGCGGCTGTTGCGATCCGCCCTGATCACGCAAAAATATTTGCGCATAATCTGGATAAATGCAATAAAATTTGCATCTACATATCAGCAAGAGGACGGAGCGCCATGCCCGGACATGTTTTCGGACGCTCGACCAGGGGAAGCCTTCCGGTCGCCGCAAGCGGGGATGGCTGCTACATCATTGATTCCGCGGGAAAGCGCTATCTCGACGGTTCGGGCGGCGCGGCGGTGTCCTGCCTTGGCCATTCCGATGCCGGCGTGCGGGCGGCGATGCACGCGCAACTTGACCGGCTGGCCTTCGCGCATACCGGCTTCTTCACCTCGGACGCCGCCGAATCGCTTGCCGACCGGCTGGTGGCCCATGCGCCGGCGGGGATCGAGCGGGTCTATCTGGTCTCGGGCGGGTCCGAGGCGGTCGAGGCGGCGATCAAGCTGGCGCGGCAATATTTCATGGAAATCGGCCAACCCCGGCGCCACCGGGTGGTCGCCCGGCGGCAAAGCTATCACGGCAACACGCTGGGCGCGCTGGCGGCGGGGGGCAACGCATGGCGCCGGGCGCAGTTCGCGCCCCTGCTGGTGGAAACCAGCCATATCGCGCCCTGCTACGAATACCGCGACCGCCAGCCGGACGAAGCGCAGGACGCCTATGGCCGGCGCGTCGCCGACGAGCTTGAGGCGGAAATCCGGCGCCTCGGGCCGGAAACCGTGATGGCCTTCATCGCCGAGCCGGTGGTGGGCGCGACCGCGGGGGCGGTGCCGGCGGTGCCGGGCTATCTGAAGCGCATCCGCGAGATCTGCGACCGCCACGGCGTTCTTCTGATCCTCGACGAGGTGATGTGCGGCATGGGCCGCACCGGGCACCTGTTCGCCTGCGAGGAAGACGGCGTGGCCCCCGACATGATCACCGTCGCCAAGGGCCTCGGCGCGGGATACCAGCCGATCGGCGCGCTGCTGACCTCGGGGCGCATCTACGATGCGATCGCTGCGGGCTCGGGCTTCTTCCAGCACGGGCACACCTACATGGGCCATCCGATGGCGGCGGCGGCGGCGGGCGCGGTGCTGGAGGCGATCCTCGGCCGCGGCCTGCTGGCGCGGGTCCGCGAACAGGGCGCGAAGCTTCAGGATGCGCTTCAGGCCGAACTGGGCCAGCATCCCCATGTCGGCGACATCCGCGGCCGGGGCCTGCTTCGCGGCGTCGAACTGGTCGAAAGCCGCGAGACCAGGGCGCCCTTCGACCCGGCGCGGGGGATCCATCGAAAGGTCAAGGCGCTGGCCTTCGAGGCCGGGTTGATCTGCTATCCGATGGGTGGCACCATCGACGGCCGGCACGGCGACCACGTGCTGCTTGCGCCCCCCTACATCATCGAGGACGCGCAGATCGACGAGCTGGTGACCAAGCTCTCTTCGGCGATCCGCCGGGCGGTCGCGGCATGAGGCCGCTTGCGGCGCTGATGGTGGCTCCGAACGGGGCGACGAAGACCAGGGCCGACCATCCCCAACTTCCGGTGACGATTCCCGAAATTGTCGCCTGCGCCGTGGCCTGCGCGAAGGCGGGCGCCGACGGGCTCCACGCCCATGTGCGCGACGGCGAGGGGCGCCATGTGCTGGATGCGGGGCTCTACGCCGAGCTTCTGGCCGAGCTTTCGGCCCGCGTGCCGCAGATGCAGGTGCAGGTCACGACCGAGGCGGCGGGCCGCTACCGCCCGGCCGAACAGCGCGCGCTGGTCGAGACGCTGCGCCCGGCCTCGGTCTCGGTCGCGCTCAGGGAGATCACCGCCGAGCCCGACATCGGCGTCACCCGCCGCTTCTTCGGCTTCTGCGCCGAGGCCGGGATCGCCGTCCAGCACATCCTCTACGATGCCGCCGAGGTCGCGCGCTTCGGCGCGCTCCGGGCCGAGGGCGTGATTCCTGAAGGCCGGCCGCAGGTGCTGCATGTGCTCGGCCGCTATGTTACCGGCCAGCGCGCCTCGCCCGAGGACCTCGCCGCCCCGCTCGCCGCGCAGGCACGCCTGCCGGTGGTGCCCGACTGGGCCGCCTGCGCCTTCGGCCCGGCGGAAAGCGCCTGCCTTCTGGCGGCGCGGCGCGCGGGCGGCAAGGTGCGGATCGGGTTCGAGAACAACCTCTTCCGCCCGGACGGGAAAATCGCCGCCGACAATGCCGCGCAGGTGACCGATTTCCTGCGGCTCGTCGCGGCGACCGGCGCGGCCGGCCCCACGGCCTGACGGGCGGGCTGACGGACGCTTCCGGCGCCGTCGCGGAGGGGCGGGGCAGGGGGCCGGGGGGGCCAGCGTGCGCTGCGCTCCGGCAGTCTTAACCGCCCTCGGCTCAGATCGGCCGGTCCCGATCCAGCCGAAGGGCCCTGCCGTGCCGACGATCCGCAAATACGTCAAACCCACCTCGCTCACCTGGCTCGCCTCGGCCCTGCCGATTCTCGCGGGTCTCTTCATCGCGTTCGAGCCGGTTCATCACCTCGCCGACTGGGTGAAGGCGGTGAGCCGGGCCTTTGGCGACGCCTCGCCCTACCTGCTGATCAACGCAGGACTCGCCGGCATCGGGCTGCGGGCGGCAGTCAGGCCCTGACCACGGGGGCCGGGGCTTGCCCCGGCCCCGCGGGGGGGCTAAATGCGGGGCCGGTGGCCAGGGGGTCGTTAGCTCAGTTGGTAGAGCGCTTCGTTTACACCGAAGATGTCGGGAGTTCGAGCCTCTCACGACCCACCACCCGGTCTTGCGACCGCAGAAATTCCTCTGGCGAAAGTGCGCCGCTGCGCTTGACGGGGGGGGCGGGGATGCCTATTACACGCTCCACGCTCGGGCGGCGATCCGGGCGGGGATGCGCGGTTGTAGCTCAGTCGGTTAGAGTACCGGCCTGTCACGCCG
>JAUQYB010000098.1 GCA_030837825.1 Albidovulum sp. | reverse complement strand
TCTCCATCCGCTCGCAGATGCGCATCCTGACCTCGGTCTACATGCAGTATCTCCTGCGCGGCGGCACGATGGGGCCGGAGCTGTTCTTTGCCGGCGACCCCGAGCTCGGGTTCTTCGGTTTCCGGCCTGAGCATTTCGAGTATCATCGGCTGATCGGGCTGTACCGGGATCTGTTCGGCGTGGAAAACGTGCATGTCATCACCCAGGAAAGCCTGAAGGCCGACATGGACGGGGCGACGCGGCGGCTCGCGGCCTTTGCCGGCAACGCCGGCTTCGACGGCGTCTTGCCGACGCACCGCTCGGCCTATGCGCCGAGCTACCCCGAATATGCCGTGCCGATGCTCCGCCGCATCAACAAGCTTCAGAAAAGCGTTCTGACCCCGGCGCCGACGATCAAGATCGGGACGACGCCCGACGGCTTCTACCGTGCCTTCGGCTATGTCCTGCGCCGCCCGCCGTTTTCCTGGGCTCTGGGCGGCTACCACCCGGTCTCCGCGCATGTCGAGAAGACCTTCCGGGGGCGTTTCGACGCCAGCAACCGCGAGCTTGCGAAGATCGCCGGCTATCTCGACCTTTCCGACTATTCCGGCGTCATGGCGACGACGAAGTCCGCCATGCCGTCATCGGCCAAGGCCCGCCTCGCCTCGGCCCGCTAAGGCCACCCCGGCTTGTGCCTTTCGGGGCGGGCGCATAATGCTGCGCGCGCCGGAACGTGGAAGGGAAGGGCCGCCGAATGGACGACACGCTGACGGCCCTGGCTCTGGGGCTTCTTGAGGGGCTGACCGAGTTCATCCCGGTGTCCTCCACCGGGCACCTGCTGCTTGCCGGGCATTTCCTCGGGTTCCAAAGTGCCGGCAGGACCTTCGAGGTGGCGATCCAGCTTGGTGCGGTGCTGGCGATCCTTGGCGTCTATGCCGCGAAGATCTCGCGCACAATCGGGGGCCTGCCGACGGATCCCGGGGCGCGGCGCTTTGCCGGGTCGGTGCTGCTGGCCTTCCTGCCGGCGATGGTCGTGGGGGTTCTGGCCCATGACGTGATCAAGACCGTGCTGTTCGAAAGCCCGCGTCTGATCGCCACGATGCTGATCCTCGGCGGCATCGTGCTTCTGGTCGTCGACCGCCTGCCGCTTGCCCCGCGCCACCACGATGCCGAGCGGTTTCCGCTCTGGATGGCGTTCGGCATCGGCGTCGTCCAGTGCCTCGCCATGATCCCCGGGGTATCGCGGTCGGGCGCGACGATCGTCGGCGCTCTGGCCTTCGGAGCCGACAAGCGGGCCGCGGCGGAGTTTTCCTTCTTCCTGTCGATGCCGACGATGGCGGCGGCCTTCGGCTACGACCTCTTCAAGAACCGCGGCATCCTGGACTGGAGCGCGGTCGGCCAGATCGCCGTCGGCTTCGCGGCCGCCTTCGTGGCGGCCGGCGCCGTGGTCAACTGGCTGCTCGGCTATGTCAGCCGGCATGGCTACGCGGTGTTCGGCTGGTGGCGAATCGCCGTCGGCGCGGCGGTTCTGGCAGCCTTGAGCCTGGGTTCCTGAGAGTTAGGTAAGCATGTGATACCTAATTTGTCGAATATTTTGGCGCTCACGGCTTTGGGTGCCGATAAATCAGCATATTAGGTCATATACTCTGACTTTTATTTCCGGCGGGGCGGGAGTAGCAATGCACACCCTGATTTCCGGCGGAAAGACCAGCACATGGCCAAAGAGCGGATGCTCCAGTTCGTCACCGTCTCGCGCGAGATGCCGGAGAAACGCGCGGCCAGTGTGCGCGCCCAGGATTTCGGCGAGATTTACCGCGAGTTCGCCGCCGCCAAGGCCGCCGAGCAGGCCGCGAGGTGCAGCCAGTGCGGCGTGCCCTACTGCCAGAGCCACTGTCCCTTGCACAACAACATCCCCGACTGGCTGAGGATGACCGCGGAGGGCCGGCTTCAGGAAGCCTACGACCTTGCCCAGGCGACCAACACCTTCCCCGAGATCTGCGGCCGGATCTGCCCGCAGGACCGGCTTTGCGAAGGCAACTGCGTGATCGAGCAGGCGGGCCACGGCACCGTGACCATCGGCGCGATCGAGAAATACATCACCGACACCGCCTGGGACAACGGCTGGGTGAAACCGATCCGGCCGGCCGAGGATCGCGCCGAAAGCGTCGGCATCATCGGCGCCGGTCCGGGCGGGCTTGCCGCAGCCGACGCGCTGCGCCGGGCGGGCATTCAGGTCACGGTCTACGACCGCCACGACCGCGCCGGCGGGCTGATGACCTACGGCATCCCCGGCTTCAAGCTGGAAAAGGACGTGATCGTGCAGCGCATCACCCAGCTTGAACAGGCGGGCGTGCAGTTCGTGCAGAATTGCAGCGTGGGCGAGGACCTGGCCTTCGACGCGATCCGCGGCAGGCATGACGCGGTGATCATCGCCACCGGCGTCTACAAGAGCCGCGAGCTTGACGGAGAACACGCCGGCGCGGCCGGCATCGTGCGGGCCATCGACTACCTGACCGCGTCGAACCGCAAGGGCTTTGGCGACGAGGTGCCGGAGTTCGACTCGGGCGAGCTGGACGCCGAAGGCAAGCGCGTCGTGGTGATCGGCGGCGGCGACACGGCGATGGATTGCGTGCGCACGGCGATCCGCCAGGGGGCGCTGTCGGTGAAGTGCCTTTACCGCCGCGACCGCGAGAACATGCCGGGCAGCCAGCGCGAGGTGGCCAACGCCGAGGAGGAAGGCGTCGATTTTGTCTGGCTGACCGCGCCGAGAGGCTTCACCGTCGGCGGGGCGGTCGACGGCGTGATCGTCCAGCAGATGCGGCTTGGCCCGCCCGACGTGACCGGCCGCCATGCGCCCGAGGTGATCGAGGGCGCGGACTATGTCGAGGCGGCCGACCTGGTCATCAAGGCGCTGGGGTTCGAGCCGGAAGACCTGCCGAGGCTCTGGGGGGTGGAGGGGCTGGAGGTTACCCGCTGGGGCACGGTGAGGGCCGATTTCCGCAGCCATGCGACAAGCCTGCCCGGAGTCTTCGCCGTGGGCGACATCGTGCGCGGCGCGAGCCTTGTGGTCTGGGCGATCCGAGACGGGCGGGAGGCGGCGGAAAATGTGCTATCCTATCTTGCCGGCGCGCAGGCCGTGGCGGCGGAATGAGCGCCGGGAACCGTCGGATCGGCGTCGGGTTGCTGTCGGTTTCGCGTCGGTTTTCCGTCCCGACAGACCGTGCGCCGCAATGATGAACGGGTCAGGGCTGCTGACCCGGAGGATGAAGGAAGGCTGAACGTGGCGAACGCATCGAGACTCGTCCTGACAGGGGTGCTGGCGCTCTGCCCCGCCCTGCCCGCCCATGCCGGCGGCAGGTTCGCCGTGCCGCAGGGCTGCGAGGCCTATGCGACGGTGCAGATGCGGTCCTGCCAGGTCTCGCAGCATTACCGCTGCCAGGCCGATGCGGCGGGGGACCAGTGGGCGGTCTACATGGACGGCCAGGGGCCCTATTACCTGAGCCGGATCGACCGCGAGACGCGCTGGCTCCAGAGCCTCGACCTGACCACCGGCGAGGAGGACCGGCTGGCGGAGGAGACCGACCCGGCCTCGTTCACCACGCTGATCACCACGGGGCGCGACGACTACGACTTCACCACCGAAAGCGCCGCCGGCGAGGTCCGCCGCTATACCGGTTATGACGAGCTGACCGGCGAGACGGTGGCCATCGACGGCGTGACGCTGGAGCGGACGCGCTTCGACCTGACCGCCTGGGATGCCGGGGGCCAGATGATCTGGCACCGCAAGGGGCGCCAGCTCGTCCACCGCGAGTGGCGGCTGTTCTGGGCCGACACCGAGGAGTTCGAGAACAGCTTCGGCGACCGCGAGAGCCTCGTCGATACACCGGTGCAGTTCGCGGCTCCGGGCGAGAAGGGGTTCCTCTCGGCCGACCCGGTCTACGATTGCGACGAGCTGATGACGGAGCTGAGGTCATGATCGAAGGCCACTGCCTTTGCGGCGCGGTGCGCGTCAGGATCGGGGACCATGATCCCCGCCTCGGCGCCTGCCACTGCCGGATGTGCCAGCGCTGGTCGGGCGGGCTGTTCCTGTGCTTCTCGGCGAAGGCCGGGGGCCTGACCGTGGAGGGGCCGGTGGTGCGCCACCAGTCCTCGCCCTTCGCGGAGCGCGCCTTCTGCGGCACCTGCGGATCGCATCTGTGGATGCGCGACACCAAGACGGCCGATGCCGACTACGACCTGATGCCGGGCCTTTTCGACGAAGCCCGCGCCTGGCCGCTGCGCAGCGAAATCTACACCGACCGCGCGCTTGCCAGCCTGCGGCTGGAGGGCGACCACCGCCGCGCCACCCGCGCGGAGTGGGAGGCGCGCAACGACCATCTGGAAGGAGACATGGAATGACGCTGCCTGCCGACTGGATGGAGAGGGAAGAGGCCCGCCGCGCCTGGATGGCGGAAAACAGTCTCTATCGCACCGAGGACGAGCATTCCTCCTGCGGCGTCGGCCTCGTCGTCTCGATCGACGGCAAGGCCAGCCGCAAGGTGGTGGAGAACGGGATCGAGGCGCTGAAGGCGGTCTGGCACCGCGGCGCGGTCGATGCCGACGGCAAGACCGGCGACGGCGCCGGCATCCATGTGCAGATCCCGGTGAGGTTCTTCTACGACCAGGTGCGGCGGACCGGCCACGAGCCGGATGCGAGGAAACTGATCGCGGTCGGCCAGGTCTTCCTGCCGCGCACCGACTTCGCCGCGCAGGAACGCTGCCGCACCATCGTGGAAACCGAGGTGCTGCGGATGGGCCATTACATCTACGGCTGGCGCCATGTGCCGGTGGATACCTCCGTCCTTGGCGAGAAGGCCAATGCGACGCGCCCCGAGATCGAGCAGATCCTGATCCGCTGCGAGACCGAGATCGACCAGGAACAGTTCGAGCGCGAGCTCTACATCATCCGCCGCCGGATCGAGAAGGCGGTGATCGCGGCGCAGATCGCCGGGATGTACATCTGTTCGCTGTCCTGCCGGTCGATCATCTACAAGGGGATGATGCTGGCCGAACAGGTCGCCGTCTTCTACCCAGACCTGATCGACGAACGCTTCGAGAGTGCTTTCGCGATCTATCACCAGCGCTATTCGACCAACACCTTCCCGCAATGGTCGCTGGCCCAGCCGTTCCGGATGCTGGCCCACAACGGCGAGATCAACACGCTGAAGGGCAACGTCAACTGGATGCGCAGCCACGAGATCCGCATGGCCAGCGCCGCCTTCGGCGAGATGGCCGAGGACATCAAGCCGATCATCCCGATGGGCACCTCGGATTCCGGTGCGCTCGATTCGGTGTTCGAGGTGATGGTGCGGTCGGGCCGGTCGGCGCCGATGACCAAGACCATGCTGGTGCCCGAGGCCTGGTCGAAGGCCACCACCAACATGCCGAAGGCCTGGGCGGACATGTACGGCTATTGCAACAGCGTCATGGAACCCTGGGACGGTCCGGCGGCGCTGGCGATGACCGACGGGCGCTGGGTCTGCGGCGGGCTCGATCGCAACGGGCTGAGGCCGATGCGCTATGTCGTCACCGGCGACGGGATGCTGATCGCCGGGTCGGAAGCCGGGATGGTGCCGGTGGACGAGGCCACGGTGCACGAGAAGGGGGCGCTGGGGCCGGGGCAGATGATCGCCGTCGACATGAAGGAGGGCAGGCTCTACCACGACCGCGAGATGAAGGACCGCCTGGCCGCCAGCCAGCCCTTCGGCGAATGGCTGGCGAAGGTGGTCGAGCTTTCGCCGACGCTGGATGCGCTGCCGGAAACCGCAATGTTCGAGGGCGCCGAGTTGCGCCGCCGCCAGATCGCCGCGGGCTACACGCTCGAGGAGCTGGAGCAGGTGCTGGCGCCGATGTCCGAGGACGGCAAGGAGATGATCGCCTCGATGGGCGACGACACGCCGGCCGCGGTCCTGTCGAAGCAATACCGGCCGCTTTCCCACTTCTTCCGGCAGAATTTCAGCCAGGTGACCAACCCGCCGATCGACTCCTTGCGCGAGGCGCGGGTGATGAGCCTGAAGACCCGGTTCGGCAACCTCAAGAACGTGCTCGACGAGGATTCGTCGCAGACCGAGATCCTGGTGCTGGAAAGCCCGTTCATCGCCAATGCCGAGTTCGACGAGATGGTGCGCCAGTTCGGCGGCCATGTCGCCGTCATCGACTGCACCTTCCCCGAAGGCGGGCAGGCCGACGCGCTCAGGCTCGGACTGGAACGCATCCGGGCGGAGGCCGAGGATGCGGTGCGCTCGGGCGCGGGGCATCTTGTCCTGACCGACCAGCACCAGTCCCGCGACCGGGTGGCGATGCCGATGATCCTCGCCACCGCGGCGGTGCACTCCGGGCTGACGCGCAAGGGGCTGCGCACCTTCTGCTCGCTGAACCTGCGCTCGGCCGAATGCATCGACCCGCATTACTTCGCGGTGCTGATCGGCTGCGGCGCGACGACGGTGAACGCCTATCTGGCGCAGGATTCCATCGCCGACCGCATCCGCCGCGGCCTGCTGGAGGGGAGCCTGGTCGAGGCCATCCGCCGCTACCGCGACGCGATCGACGCGGGCCTTCTGAAGATCATGTCGAAGATGGGCATTTCGGTCATCTCCTCCTATCGCGGGGGTCTGAACTTCGAGGCCGTGGGCCTGTCCCGCGCGATGGTCGCCGAATATTTCCCCGGCATGCAGAGCCGCATTTCGGGCATCGGCGTCAGCGGCATCCAGCACAAGCTGGAGGAGATCCACGCCAGGGGCTGGAAAGGCGCTGCCGAGGCGGTGGGGGTGCTGCCCGTCGGCGGCTTCTACAAGGCCCGCCGGTCGGGCGAGAAGCACGCCTGGGAGGCGCAGGTGATGCACCTGCTGCAATCGGCCTGCGACCGCGCGTCCTATGACCTGTGGAAGCAGTATTCGGCGGCGATGCGGGCGAACCCGCCGATCCACATCCGCGACCTGCTGGACATCAAGCCGCTGGGCCGGGCGGTGCCGATCGAGGAGGTGGAGAGCATCACCTCGATCCGCAAGCGCTTCGTCACGCCCGGCATGTCGCTGGGAGCGCTGAGCCCCGAGGCGCACATGACGCTGAACATCGCCATGAACCGCATCGGCGCGAAGTCCGACAGCGGCGAGGGCGGAGAGGATCCGGCGCATTTCCTGCCGATGCCGAACGGCGACAACCCCTCGGCCAAGATCAAGCAGGTGGCCTCCGGCCGCTTCGGGGTGACGGCGGAATACCTCAATGCCTGCGAGGAGCTGGAAATCAAGGTGGCCCAGGGCGCCAAGCCCGGCGAGGGCGGCCAGTTGCCGGGGCTGAAGGTGACGAAACTGATCGCGCGGCTGAGGCATTCCACGCCGGGCGTGACGCTGATTTCGCCGCCGCCGCACCATGACATCTACTCGATCGAGGACCTCGCGCAACTGATCTACGACCTGAAGCAGATCAACCCGCGCGCCAAGGTCACGGTGAAGCTCGTCGCCTCATCGGGCGTCGGCACGATCGCTGCCGGCGTCGCCAAGGCCAAGGCCGACGTGATCCTGATCTCGGGCCACAACGGCGGCACCGGCGCGAGCCCCGCGACCTCGATCAAATACGCCGGCCTGCCGTGGGAGATGGGCCTGACCGAGGCGCATCAGGTGCTGGCGATGAACAAGCTCAGGGACCGGATCACGCTGAGGACCGATGGCGGGCTCAGGACCGGGCGCGACATCGTCATCGCCGCGATGATGGGGGCCGAGGAATACGGGATCGGCACCGCCGCGCTGATCGCGATGGGCTGCATCATGGTGCGCCAGTGCCAGTCGAACACCTGCCCGGTGGGCGTCTGCACCCAGGACGAGCGGCTGCGCGCGATGTTCAACGGCACGCCCGACAAGGTGGTGAACCTGATCACCTTCTACGCCCAGGAGGTGCGCGAGATCCTCGCCCAGATCGGCGCGCGGTCGCTGGACGAGATCATCGGCCGGCCGGACCTTCTGACCCAGGTGAGCCGCGGCCACGCCGACCTCGACGACCTCGACCTCAACCCGCTGCTGATCACCGTCGACGGGTCCGACCGGATCGTCTACGACCGCTCGAAGCCGAGAAACGCCGTGCCCGACACGCTCGATGCGGAGATCATCCGCGACGGCGCGCGGTTCTTCGAGGATGGCGAGAAGATGCAGCTTTCCTATGCCGTTCGGAACACCCACCGCACCATCAGCACGCGCGCCTCGTCGCTGATCGTGCGGAAGTTCGGCATGCGCAACGGCCTCCAGCCCGATCACCTGACGGTGAAGCTCTCCGGCTCCTGCGGCCAGTCGCTCGGCGCCTTCGCAGCACCTGGGCTGAAGATCGAGGTTTCGGGCGATGCCAACGACTACGTCGGCAAGGGCCTCAGCGGCGGCACGATCGTGGTCCGCCCCTCGATGGTCTCGCCGCTGGAGGCGTCCGAGAACACGATCATCGGCAACACCGTGCTTTACGGCGCGACCGACGGCTGGCTCTTCGCCGCAGGGCGCGCCGGCGAACGCTTCGCGGTGCGCAATTCCGGCGCGAAGGTGGTGGTCGAAGGCTGCGGCTCCAACGGCTGCGAATACATGACCGGCGGTGTGGCGGTGATCCTCGGGCCGATCGGCGCCAACTTCGGCGCCGGCATGACCGGGGGCATGGCCTATGTCCACGATCCCGACGGCGCCGCCGAGGAGCTGATGAACCTCGAGACGCTGGTCACCTGCGCCGTCACCCATCCGCACTGGGAGGCGGAGCTGAAGGGTCTGATCGAGCGCCACGCGGCCGAGACCGGGAGCCTTAAGGCGAAACGCATCCTCCAGCACTGGGCGGCGGAACGGGCGAACTTCATCCAGGCCTGCCCGAAGGAGATGCTGATCCACCTGCCCCATCCGCTGAGCGCCGATGCCGAGGCGGTTCCGGCGGAGTAGGCCCACTCCCTCACCCGCCCCCCGGTCCGGCGGACGGGCGGGGCGCGGCATGCCGGCCTGGGGCAATCCGGCAACAGAGGCGGCAAAAGCGCCCCGCTCCGGGAAAGGAGCGGGGCCGTCGAGGTTGACGCACGCCGCCCTGGCGGTTCCACTTCCTGCCTAGTCGGAACAACCGAGCAGCGGGCGCATGCCGACGACCTATCCGGAGCAGTTCTTCGCCATGGACCCCTCGGCCCCGCCGGGGGCGGGGACGCCCCTGACCGTCCAGCAGTTCAACCTCGTCGACTGGCAGAACAACAACGTCATAAACACCAACGGCAACAACGGCGACCGCATCGACAACTCCGACATCCGGCAGATGTATCCGGGCGATACGATCAGTGTGATCATGAAAGGCCAGACGGTCACAATCACCGGCGTGACCTTCTACCTCGCCGACGGTCGCGTCCTGTTCACGCCGACGGACGGGACGCGGCTCTTCGACGCGACGTTCCAGAACTCGACCTTCGTCAACACGCAGGGCGGGCTGCCGGTCGGCACCTTCGGGCCGCCCTGCTTCACGCCGGGCACGCGGATCCGCACGCCTGCGGGCGATGCGCCGGTGGAGACGCTGGTGCCGGGCGACCTTGTGGATACGTTCGACCGTGGTCCGAGGCCGCTGCGCTGGACAGGCCGACAGACGGTGGATGGGACGGGCGGCTTCGCCCCGGTGCGGATCGCGAAGGGCGCGCTCGGCAACCGGCGGGCGCTCGTCGTCTCGCCGCAGCACCGGATGCTCGTCACCGGCTGGCAGGCGGAACTCCTGTTCGGCGAACCCGAAGTGCTGGTCGCGGCGGTCCACCTCGTCGGCCGGCCGGGGATCGAGCGCGCGCCGGTCACGGAGGTGGATTACTGCCACCTCCTCTTCGACGACCACGAGCTCATATTCGCCGAAGGCGCGCCCACGGAGAGCTTTCATCCTGGCAGCATCCTGCTGGAGGAAGACAGGGCGCTTTACGCCGAGATCGTGTCGATTTTTCCCGAGCTGGCGGCGCGCGACGTCAAAGACGTCCCCGCCGCGCGCCCGGGCGTGGCCGGGCGAGAGGCACGCGCGCTCGGCGGCGGAATGCGCGCCCCGGCGGCGCGACCGGCTTGACCCCGACGGCCCGCGCGTGATTGATCTCCTCCGATGGCGAAGGGCAGGAAACCGGGAACGAGATCGAGACGCAAGCCCGCGCCGCGCCGCCGGGGCTTCACCCTGCGCGACATCCTGCGCTGGGCCGGGCGCGGAGTGGCGGCAGTTGCCGGGGTCTGGCTTTTCTTCGTCCTTCTCTTCACCGTCGTGAACCCGGCGGTGACGCCCTACATGCTGGCCGAAAGCTGGCGGCAGGGCGGCGTGAGCCGGGACTGGGTCGATCTGGAGGAGATGGCGCCGGAGGTGGCGCTGTCGGTGGTGGCGGCAGAGGATGCGAATTTCTGCCTGCACTGGGGCTTCGACATGCGCGCGATCCGCGCCGCGCTGGACGAGGGCGCCGGCCGCGGCGCCTCGACCATCACCCAGCAGGTGGTCAAGAACGTCTTCCTCTGGCAGGGGCGGAGCTGGCCGCGCAAGGCGCTCGAGGCGGTGATGACGCCGGTGGTGGAACTGGTCTGGAGCAAGCGCCGGATCGTCGAGGTCTATCTGAACGTGGCCGAGACCGGAAACGGGCTGTTCGGCGTGGAGGCCGCGGCAGAGGCCTATTTCGGCCGGCCGGCCGCCGATCTTCGCCCCGGCCAGGCGGCGCTGATCGCCGCCGCACTTCCCGACCCCAAGGGCCGCAACCCTTCCCGGCCCTCGGGCTTCCTGCGCGCCCGCGCCGCGGTCATCGCCGACGGGGCGGCGA
>JAUQYB010000012.1 GCA_030837825.1 Albidovulum sp. | reverse complement strand
CCGAGAAACGCCACCTTCGCCATGTCCGCCTCCTCTGTCGTTGCAGCCGGGTCCGATCTGCCCTAGTTAACCGCCCTGCCCGTGCCGTCAACCGGTTCCCGCGGGCCGGTGCCGGCATGGGCGCACCGGCCGCCAGGTTCGGGCCTTCACGATGGTTACGGCGTTCCGCTGGCTTCTGAGGATCTTCGCGGCCCTTGTTCTGGTGATGGTGACGTCGATCGCGCTGGCCTATTATTTCGCCGCACGTTCGCTGCCCAACTATAACGCGACCTACCGGATCGACGGGATCACCGCCCCGGTCGAGATCGTCCGCGACACCGCCGACGTGCCCCACATCTTCGGCCGGACCGATGCCGACGTCTTCGAGGCGCTCGGATTCGCCCATGCGCAGGACCGGCTCTGGCAGATGGTGATGCTCAGGCGCACCGTGCAGGGGAGCCTCTCCGAGGTCTTCGGGCTGGAAACGGTGAAGACCGACGAGCTGATGCGGACGCTCGATCTCTACGGGCTTGCCACGCGGTCGGTCGCCGCCCAGGACGACCGGACCAGGGCCGCGCTCGCGGCCTATGCGAAAGGTGTGAATGCCTGGATCGAGGTCGTCAACGCCCAGTCCAGGGGCCGCGGCGCGCCGGAATTCTTTCTCTTCCGCAACGAGATCTCCTACTGGCAGCCGGCCGATTCCGTGGCGATCCTGAAGCTCATGGCACTGCGCTCGACGGCACAGGCCGAGGCCGAGGTGATGCGCGCGCGGCTTTCGGTCCTGTCGGAGACCTGGCCGCGCGACCTGATGCCCGACGTGCCGGGGCCGGGCGTGGCGGCGCTGCCGCCCTATGCCGCACTCGTGCCGGGGGTGAAGCGGTCCTATGCGGCGCTGGGCGAAAGCGCCGATCCGTTCTGGCCGCTGCCCCGATTCGCCTCTGCCGGCGCCTCGAACGCCTGGGCGGCGGCGCCCGCGCGGTCGGCAGCGGGGGGCTCGCTTCTGGCCAACGACCCGCATCTCGACTTCTCGGCGCCGTCGCTGTGGTATCTCGCGCGGCTGGAACTGGCCTCGGGCGGGGTGATCGGCGCAACCATCCCCGGCATCCCGGCGGTGCTGGCCGGGCGCAACGCCCGCTTCGGCTGGGGGATCAGCGCGGCCTGGGTCGACGACCAGGACCTGCGGATGGAAGAGGTCAACCCCGCCGACCCCGGGCGCTACCGCACCTCCGACGGCTGGAAGCCCTTCGCGACACGCGCCTCGATCATCGAGGTGAAGGACGCCCAGCCCATCACCGTCACCCTGCGCCGGACCGACAACGGCCCGGTCCTGCCGGACGACGCCTATGACGTCGGCTCGGTCACGCCCCCCGGCCATGTCGCGGCGCTGAGCTGGACGGCGCTCGACCCGGCCGATGCCTCGATGACCTCGGCGATACGGCTGATGCAGGCGGGCAGCATCGCCGAGGGGATCGCCGCCGGCGAGGGGTTCGTGGCGCCGGCGCAGAACGTCACGATGGCCGACCAGACCGGGATCGCGATGGCGACCTTCGGCGCGATCCCGGCGCGCGACGCGGCGACCCTCGGCCAGGGGCGGCTGCCGGCGCTCGGCTGGATGCCGGCGAACCGCTGGCAGGGCCGCCAGCCCTACGCCGGCAACCCCCGCTTCCTGAACCCGGCGGGCGGGATCGTCGGCAACACCAACAACAAGATCGCCGACGGCGCCTTCCCGCACCACGTCAGCTTCACCTGGGGCGACACCCAGCGGGTGCAGCGCTGGACCCGGCTGATGCAGGAGCGCGAGGTCCATACCCGCGAAAGCTTCATCGCCGCACAGCTCGACACCGTTTCGCCGGCCGCGCGGACCATCCTGCCCTTGATCGCCGCCGATCTCTGGTTCACCGGCGAGGCCGCGCCCGCAGGCACCCCCGAACGCCTCCGCCAGCGCGCGCTCGAGGTGCTTGCGGAATGGGACGGCGACATGAACGAACATCTGCCCGAGCCGCTGATCTACGCCGCCTGGGTCCGGGCACTCCAGTCCCGGCTGATCCGCGACGAGCTCGGGCCGCTCGCCGACAGCTTCACCCACATAGAGCCGCTGTTCATTGAGCGGGTCTTCCGCGACATCGATGGCGCCGCGCGCTGGTGTGACGTCATGCAGTCGGCCGCGACCGAAAGCTGCACCGACATCGCCCGCATGGCGCTGGACGACGCGCTTCTGGAGCTTTCGGAACGCTACGGGCCGAATGTCGAAAGCTGGCGCTGGGGCGACGCGCACCAGGCGACGCAGGATCACCCGGTGCTCGGCCGGATGCCGGTGCTGAAATGGATCGTCAACATCCGCCAGTCGACCAGCGGCGGCGACCACACGCTCGACCGCGGCCTGACCGCCGGCACGGGACCCGAGCCCTATCTGAACGTCAACGGCGCGGGCTACCGCGGCGTCTACGACTTCGCCGACCCTGACAGTTCCGTCTTCGTCATCTCGACCGGCCAGTCGGGCCATCCGCTCAGCCGCCACTACGACGACCTGAGCGCGCTCTGGCGGCGCGGCGAATACGCGCCGATGTCGCTCGACCCTGCGCTGGCGCGGGCGGGCGCCACCGGCATCACCCGGCTGGACCCCACCGGCGGATGACCCTCAGCGCCGCCCGGCCCGGCGGGTGGACAGCAGAAGGCTGGTCTCGCTGGCCAGCACCCCCTCGTAGCCGCGGACCTTCATCAGCACGGCGTCAAGCTCCTCCAGCGTGCGGGTGCCGATCTCGGCGATCAGGTCCCACCGCCCGTTGGTCGAATGCACCGCCGTCACCTCGGGCAGGCCCGAGAGCCGGGCGATGATCCGCTCCGTTCCCCTGCCCTCGATGGCGATCATCATCAGCCCCCGCACCGGGCTCGCCGTCAGGTCGCCGCGGGTGATCACGGTGAAGCCCTGGATCTCGCCGCGCGCCGACAGCCGCTCCATCCGCGCCGTGACCGTCGCCCGCGCCAGCCCGAGCTGCGCGGCGAGGTCGGAGAACGAGGCCCGCCCGTCGCGCCTGAGTGCCGCGATCAGCGCCTGATCGGTTTCGTCCAGATCGCTCATGCTTCCCGTCGTTTCGCCAAATGCCGCCTGCGAACCGATCATACGCGTGCTTCTTTCCGGCGCAATCCGCAGGAACACTGGCCCGGACGAATCCGCCGGAGCGGCCCCATGACGAAGACCTGCATCCTGATCGGTGCGCCGATCGACAGTGGCCAGCGGCGCGAGGGCTGCCTGATGGGGCCGGCCGCCTACCGTGTCGCCGGTATCGTCCAAAGCCTCGAGGCGCTCGGCCTCAGCGTCGTCGACCGGGGCGATGTCGCGCCCGCGCCCGTGCGGCCGGCGACCTGCCCCAACCCCGTCGTCCACCACCTGTCCGAGACGGTCGCCTGGACCGAGGCGCTCGCCGCGGCCGGCCGGGCGGCGATCGCCGAGGGACTGCCGATCTTCCTCGGCGGTGACCATTCGCTGTCGCTCGGCTCGGTCGCCGGCGTCGCCGCCCATGCCGCCGCCGCGGGCCGGCCGCTTTTCGTCCTCTGGCTCGACGCGCATTCGGATTTCCACACGCCGCTCACCACCCAGTCGGGCAACCTTCACGGCACGCCGGTCGCCTATATCGCGGGCCAGGCCGGCTTCGACGCCTTCCCGCCCTTCCCCGCCCCGGTGCCCGGCGCGCGCATCTGCCTTTTCGGCATCCGCTCGGTCGATCCGGCGGAGCACGCAGGGCTCCTGCCGACCGACATGACGATCTGCGACATGCGGGTTCTCGACGAACGCGGCATCGTCGCCCCCTTGCGCGAATTCCTCGACCGGGTGCGGGCCGAGGACGGCTTCCTCCACGTCTCGCTCGACGTCGATTTCCTCGACCCGGCGATCGCCCCCGCGGTCGGCACCACCGTGCCCGGCGGCACCACCTTCCGCGAGGCGCATCTGGTGATGGAGCATCTGCATGAATCGGGCCTCGTCACCTCGCTCGACCTCGTGGAACTGAACCCCTTCCTCGACGAACGCGGGCGCACCGCGCGGCTCATGGTCGATCTTGTCGGCTCGCTGATGGGCCGCAAGGTCTTCGACCGGCCCACTCGCAGCTTCGGATGATCGTCATGCAGAGTCTCAACATCGTGCCTTTCGTCAGCGTTGACAACATGATGAAGCTCGTCCTTCACCTCGGGATCGAGCGCGTGATGGCCGATCTCGCCGCCTGCATCGAGGCAGATTTCCGGCGCTGGGAGAGCTTCGACAAGACCCCGCGCGTGGCGTCGCACTCGGCGGTGGGCGTGATCGAGCTGATGCCGACCTCGGACGGCGAGATGTACGGGTTCAAGTATGTCAACGGCCACCCGAGGAACACCCGCGCCGGGTTGCAGACCGTCACCGCCTTCGGGCTCCTCGCCGAGGTGGAGACCGGCTATCCGGTGCTCCTGACCGAGATGACGATCCTGACCGCGCTCAGGACCGCCGCCATGTCGGCGCTCGCCGCGCGGCACCTGGCGCCGGCGGGCGCCACCACGATGGCGATGATCGGCAACGGCGCGCAGGCGGAGTTCCAGGCGCTCGCCTTCCGCGCGATCTGCGGCGTCACCCACCTCCGGCTCTACGACATCGACCCTGCGGCGACCGAGAAATGTGCAAGCAATCTCGCCGGTTCCGGGCTGACGTTGACGCGCTGCCGCAGCGCCGAGGAGGCGATCGAGGGCGCCGGGATCATCACCACCTGCACCGCCGACAAGCACCATGCGCGGGTCCTGACCGACAACATGGTCGGCGCCGGCGTCCACATCAACGCCGTCGGCGGCGATTGCCCGGGCAAGACCGAACTGCACCGCGACATCCTGCTGCGCTCCTCGATCTTCGTCGAATACCCGCCGCAAACGCGGGTGGAGGGCGAGATCCAGCAGCTTGCCCCCGACCATCCGGTGACCGAACTCTGGCAGGTCATCACCGGGCAGGCGCAGGGCCGCACCGGCGCCCGCCAGATCACCCTCTTCGACAGCGTCGGCTTCGCCATCGAGGATTTCTCGGCGCTGCGCTACATCCACGAGCGGCTGAAGACCCTGCCCTTCAGCGAGCCGCTCGACATGATCGCCGACCCCGACGATCCGCGCGACCTCTACGGCATGCTGCTCCGCGCCAAGGCCAAGGCCGCCTGATCCCCTTCATCTTGCCGGAAATACCTCGGGGGGAGCGGCCAAGGCCCGGGGGGGCAGCGCCCCCCCTTGCGCGGCTACTGGCAAAACCCTATTCCCCGGCCATGACACACGCCCATCAGCGCCTTCTGATCATCGACTTCGGCAGCCAGGTCACCCAGCTCATCGCGCGGCGCCTGCGCGAGCTGAAGGTCTACTGCGAAATCCACCCCTTCAACCGGGTGGACGACGCCTTCCTGAAGGCGTTCGCGCCGCGGGCGGTGATCTTCTCGGGCGGCCCCGCCTCGGTCTTCGCCGAGGGCGCACCGATGCCGCCCGCTTCCGTCTTCGACCTCGGCGTGCCGATCCTCGGCATCTGCTACGGCCAGCAGGTGATGATGCACTGCCTTGGCGGCCAGGTCGAACGCGGCCACGGCACCGCCGAGTTCGGCCGTGCCTTCGTCACCCCCGCCGACCGGCCGCTGCCGCTCCTCGAGGGCTGGTTCGCGCCAGGGGGCGGAAACGGCGGCCGCGAACAGGTCTGGATGAGCCACGGCGATCATGTCTCGAAACTGGCACCGGGCTTCGAGGTCTACGGCACCTCGCCCAACGCACCCTTCGCCATCACCGCCGATCCGGCGCGCCGCTTCTACGCCGTGCAGTTCCACCCCGAGGTGCACCACACGCCCAAGGGCGCGAAGCTCTACGAGAACTTCGTCAGGGAGGCGGGCTTCACCGGCGACTGGACGATGGGCGCCTACCGCGAGGACGCGATCGAGAAAATCCGCCAGCAGGTCGGCGACGGCCGGGTGATCTGCGCGCTGTCGGGCGGGGTCGACAGCTCGGTCGCCGCCATCCTCATCCACGAGGCGATCGGCGACCAGCTCACCTGCGTCTTCGTCGACCACGGGTTGATGCGGCTGAACGAGGCCGAGGAAGTGGTCTCGATGTTCCGCGAGCACTACAACCTGCCGCTGATCCATGCCGACGAAAGCGACCGCTTCCTCGGCTCGCTGGAAGGCGTTTCCGACCCGGAAACAAAGCGCAAGATCATCGGGCGACTGTTCATCGAGACCTTCGAGAAACACGCCAGGGAGATCGGCGGGGCAGAGTTCCTCGCCCAGGGCACGCTCTACCCCGACGTGATTGAGAGCGTCAGCTTCGCCGGCGGTCCCTCGGTGACGATCAAGTCGCACCACAACGTCGGCGGCCTGCCGGAGAAGATGGGCATGAAGCTCGTCGAGCCCCTGCGCGAGCTTTTCAAGGACGAGGTCCGCGCGCTCGGCCGCGAACTGGGCCTGCCGGAGAAATTCATCCGCCGCCACCCCTTCCCCGGCCCCGGCCTCGCCATCCGCTGCCCCGGCGAGATCACGGCCGAGAAGCTGGAGATCCTTCGCCGGGCGGACGCCGTCTACATCGACCAGATCCGCCGCCACGGGCTCTATGACGAGATCTGGCAGGCCTTCGCGGCGATCCTGCCGGTCAGGACCGTGGGCGTGATGGGCGACGGGCGCACCTACGACCATGCGCTCGCGCTGCGCGCCGTCACATCGGTCGACGGAATGACCGCCGACTACTACCCCTTCACCCACGACTTCCTGTCGGAAACCGCGACGCGAATCATCAACGAGGTCAAGGGCATCAACCGCGTCTTCTACGACGTGACCTCCAAGCCCCCCGGCACCATCGAGATGGAGTGAGCCGCGCCCGGCCGCGCGGCCCGGCGCACCACCTCGCCCACCTCGCGCAACTCGTCGACCAGCGGGCTCGACCGGCGCCAGACCATGCCGATGGTGCGCTTCGGCCGCGGGGCGCGCAGGCGCTGAAGCGCCACGCGGGCCGAGCGGGTTTCCACCGCGACCGCCATTTCCGGCACCAGCGTGACGCCGATTCCGGCGCCGACCATCTGCACCAGGGTGGAAAGCGAACTGCCCTCCATCAGGTCGCGGGGCGGGCGGTTGTCGATGGCGCAGAAGGCAAGCGCCTGGTCGCGAAAGCAATGCCCCTCCTCAAGCAGAAGAAGCCGCATTGCACGCAGGCCCTCGGCGTTCGGCACCGGGCTCGCGGCCTCGGACGAAGGGCGCACGAGGATGAATTCCTCCTCGAACAGCGGCATCTCGGTCAGGCCGGCCTCGGACACCGGCAGCGCCACGATCGCGGTGTCGAGCCGGCCTGCCCCGAGGTCCTCGATCAGCCTCTGCGTCACCGCCTCGCGCGGGCGCTGGTCAAGCCCGGGGTAGCGCGCGTGCAGGGCGGTGATGACCCCGGGCAGGAGATAGGGCGCGACGGTCGGGATCACCCCGATGCGGAGCCGGCCCAGCAGCGGGTCGCTTCGGGCAAGGGCGAGATGTTCAAGCTCCTCGACCGCGCGCAGGATGTCGTGGGCCCGCTCGGCGAAGGCCTCGCCGAGCGCGGTCAGACGCACCGCCCGTGCGCCGCGCTCCACCAGCGGCGCGGCCAGCGCCGCCTCCAGCTCCTTGATCTGCATCGAAAGCGCCGGCTGCGAGATCGCGCATTCCGCCGCCGCCCGCCCGAAATGGCCGTTGCGGGCCAGCGCATCGAAATAGCGCAACTGCTTCATCGAGAGGTTTGCCATAAGGCCACCTTATCGCCGACTTCAAAAAATGCAATTGGGATTTATCGGAACGACCTGTTAGACCACCGCCGGACCAGGAAGCGCCGCGCGCCGCCGCGCCCGGGACCCCGGGCCTGCGGCACCAGCAAAACCGAAGCGTGATCGGAGGGAAAGATGGACGGAAACGACGTCATGGGTTCGGGCAAGTGCCCGGTGATGCACGGTGCGCTTACCAGCATGGGCGGCAACGTCATGAACTGGTGGCCGAATGCGCTGAACCTCGACATCCTGCACCAGCACGATGGAAAGACCAATCCGCTCAAGGGCTTCAACTATCGCGAAGAGGTCAGGAAGCTCGACGTGGCGGCGCTGAAGCGCGATCTGACCGCGCTGATGACCGACAGCCAGGACTGGTGGCCGGCCGACTGGGGCCACTACGGCGGGCTGATGATCCGCCTCGCCTGGCACGCTGCCGGCACCTACCGCGAGGCGGATGGACGCGGCGGCGCCAACACCGGCAACCAGCGCTTCGCGCCCCTGAACTCCTGGCCCGACAACGGCAACCTCGACAAGGCCCGCCGTCTGCTGTGGCCGGTCAAGAAGAAATACGGCAACCGCATCAGTTGGGCCGACCTGATCGTTCTCGCCGGCAACGTCGCCTATGAGTCGATGGGGCTGAAGACCTTCGGCTTCGGCTTCGGCCGCGAGGACATCTGGCATCCCGAAAGGGACGTCTACTGGGGCGCCGAGAAGGAATGGCTCGCCCCCTCGGACGGCCGCTACGGCGACCTCGCCGATCCGGCGACGATGGAAAACCCGCTGGCCGCTGTGCAGATGGGCCTGATCTACGTCAACCCGGAGGGCGTGAACGGCAAGCCCGACCCGATCAGGACCGCCGCCCAGATGCGCGAGACCTTCGCGCGGATGGGAATGGATGACGAGGAAACCGTGGCGCTGACCGCGGGCGGCCATACCGTCGGCAAGACCCACGGCAACGGCCGCGCGGCCAACCTCGGGCCCGCACCCGAAGCCGCCGACATCACCGACCAGGGGCTCGGATGGATCAACCACACCACCCGCGGCGTCGGCCGCGACACCGTCACCAGCGGAGTCGAGGGCGCCTGGACCACCCATCCGACGCGGTGGGACAACGGCTATTTCGACCTGCTGTTCAAATATGACTGGTGGGTGCAGAAATCGCCCGCCGGCGCCTGGCAGTGGGAACCGATCGGCATCGCCGAGGAAGACAAGCCGGCCGATGTGGAAGACCCGCAGATCCGCCGGATGCCGATCATGACCGATGCCGACATGGGCCTGCGCTTCGACCCGGCCTACCGCAAGATCGCCGAGCGATTCCGCAACGACCAGGCCCAGTTCAGCGAGACCTTCGCGCGGGCCTGGTTCAAGCTCCTGCACCGCGACATGGGGCCGAAGGCGCGCTACATCGGGCCTGAGGTGCCGGCCGAGGACCTGATCTGGCAGGACCCGGTGCCCGCCGGCCCGACCGGCTGGGACATCGGCGCGGTCAAGGCGAGGATCGCGGCCTCCGGCCTCACCGTCGCCGAGATGGTTGCCACCGCCTGGGATTCGGCGCGGACCTATCGCCAGTCCGACCACCGCGGCGGCGCCAACGGCGCACGCATCCGGCTTTCCCCTCAGAAGGATTGGGAAGGCAACGAGCCGGCGCGCCTCGCGCGCGTCCTCTCGGTGCTGGAACCGATCGCGCGGGACGCGGGCGCGAGCCTCGCCGACGTGATCGTGCTGGCCGGCTCGCTCGGCGTCGAAGAGGCGGCGAAGGCCGCGGGCGTCGCCATCGAGGTGCCGTTCGCGGCCGGACGCGGCGATGCCGCCGAGGCGCAGACCGACGCCCATTCGTTCCGCCATCTGGAACCTCTCGCCGACGGCTTCCGCAACTGGATGAAGCAGGACTATGTCGTCTCGGCCGAGGAACTGATGCTCGACCGGGCGCAGCTGATGGGCCTCACCGCCTGCGAGATGACCTGCCTCGTCGGCGGGATGCGCGCAATCGGCGCCAACCACGGCGGCACCAAGCACGGCGTCCTCACCGACCGCGAGGGGCAGCTGACGGCGGACTTCTTCGTCAACCTGACCGACATGGGCTACAAATGGGTGCCGAAGGGCGCGAACCTCTACGAAATCCAGGACCGCGCCTCGGGCGCCGCGAAGTGGACGGCGACGCGGGCAGACCTCGTGTTCGGCTCGAACTCGATCCTGCGCGCCTATGCCGAGCACTACGCCCAGGACGACAACCGTGAAAGGTTCGTGAAGGACTTCGTCGCCGCCTGGGTCAAGGTGATGAACGCCGACCGCTTCGACCTGGCGGCGTGATCGCAAGCGGGGGCGCGGTCCGCCGTGCCTCCGGCTTTCCCGCGGCTGGCCAGCCAGCCAGATACACGGCAAGGCCGTAGCCCGCCGTGCCGGCGAAGCTCAGCACCGACAGGATCATGGTCTCGGCCCCGGACAGCCCGACGCGGGTGGCGGCGACCAGCGTTCGGTGAACGGCGGGTCGACGGATGGCAGGAGACGCGGGCGGCTCGTAGCCGGGGGTATTCATGTTCTTTCCTGCCTGTCGCCCTGCACCCGCGCACAGGCGCCTGTGCAGGCCACCGGTGACGCCTTCCGGTCAGTTCGCCTTGCCCCCGGGCAGCGCATAGGCCACCACCTGGTCGCCGACCTGTTCCTTCAGGATCGAGTTGCCGCCGGCGACGAACACCACGTATTCACGCCCCTGGTAGGTGTAGACCGCCGGCATCGCCACCGCCGGCGCCTGCACCTGCGCCTGCCACAGCGCCTTGCCGGTCGCCGCGTCAAGCGCCCGCACCCGCGCATCCATCGACCCGCCGATGAACAGCAGGCCCGATGCAGTCAGCGCCGGTGCGCCGATGGTCGGCGACCCCCAGCTTTGCGGCATGTAGAAGCCCCATTTCTGCGTCACGCCGAACGGCACCTTGTAAAGCCGCTCGCCGGTCTTCAGGTCATAGGCCGAGATGAAGCCATAGGGCGGTTTCCAGCAGGGAATGCCCAGCGACGTCATGAAGTTGGTCAGGTGCAGCCCGTAGGGCACGCCCTTCTGTTCGGAATAGCCGGGCTGGTCGCCGCGTTTGGCGGTCATTTTCTGATATTCGTCGCGCGGCACCAACTGGAAGATCTGGGCGATGCTCGAACTGTTGACATAGAAGATCTGGTTGACCGGATCGACCGCGCCGCCGCCCCATTCGACCCCGCCGCTGGTCGGCGGATAGGCGATGGTGCCTTGCAGGCTTGGCGGGGTGAACAGCCCTTCATGGCGCAGCCCGGCATAGGTGCGCGAGCAGTAGCCAAGGCTCAGCCAGTCGGCCAGCCGGAAGATGCCGGGCCAGGCGTCCACCACCGGCGGCGGGGTGTCGGCGAACGGCTGGGTCGGGGCCGCGACCTCGCCCGGCACGTCCGAGGCCGGAACCGGACGTTCCTCGAGCGGGAAGACCGGCTCTCCGGTTTCGCGGTTCAGGACGTAGATCATCCCCTGTTTCGAGGTCTGGACCAGCGCCGGGATCGTCTGGCCGTCCTTTTCGATGTCGACCAGCGTCGGCGCGGAATTGGTGTCGTAGTCCCAGATGTCGTGATGGACGAGCTGGCGTGACCAGATCACCTCGCCGGTTTCGGCATCAAGCGCCGTGACCGAGGTGGCAAGCGGCAGCGGTTCCTTGCGGTTGCCGCCGTAGAAGTCGGGGCTGGGCGAGGAAATCGGCAGGTAGACGATTCCGCGCTGTTCATCGACCGACATGCTGGCCCAGACATTGGCGGTGCCGGTCCGGTCGTAGGATTCGGGCGGCAGCGAATAGAACTGCCACTTCAGCTTGCCGGTCCGCGCATCGACCGCGAAGACGCTGCCCGGCGGGTTGACCGAGGCGGCCCAGTCCTTGCCGGCCCAGCCGATGAACAGCGTGTCCTTGTAGACCGTCGGCGGTTGCAGGATCGACAGCGGAAATTCCGGGTTGATGGTGTTCCACTGGTTGAGGTCGAGGACGCCGCCCTGCCCGAAGTCCGCGCACAGCTTGCCGGTATCGGCATCGACCGCGTGCAGGGTGCCTTCCATCGTGCCAAGGTAGATGCGCTTTTCGCAGGGCTGGCCCTCGGCGGGCGCGGCCGCCTGCCAATAGGCGACGCCGCGGTTCTTCAGGGCCGGCTGGGACAGGGCCTTCAGCGTCGACTTGCTGTCATAGGTCCACTTCACCTTGCCGGTATCGGGCTCCAGCGCGAAGATCCGGTAGAACGGCGTGCCAAGATAGACCGTATCGTTGACGAACAGCGGCGTCGCCGACCAGACCGATTCCGGCAGCTTGCCCGACCCGTCCGACACGTCGCCGGTATGAAGATCCCAGACCTGTTGCAGCCGGTCGACATTGGCCGGGGTGATCTGGGTTTCGGGGCTGAACTTCTGCGCCGCCAGATTGCCGTTGAAGGTGGTCCAGCCGGCGCCGGGCGCAGCGGCCGCGGCGCCGGCCGGGGCCACCGCTGGCACCACGCTTTCCTGCGCATATGCGAAGGGCGCGCCGGCAGCCAGAAGGAGGGCGATCACGGCGGCGGTCGGCCGGTGTGGGTAGGTCATGTCGATCTCCTTTTTTCGTTCAGCGGGCGGCGGCGGGCCGGATCAGCCGGTTCAGCGCCACCCCGACCAGCGCCAGCACCACGCCGGCGATGATCAGCGGCCGGTCAAGAAAATAGCCGGCGACCGCCGTGCCGATCACGTCGAGCAGGCTGAGCACAAGCAGCGTCACCGCCAGCCAGCCGGCGGCAAGCCCCGGCCCGACCACCAGCCCGGCCCCCAGAAGCAGCGCCGACGACACCACGACCAGCAGCGCGCCGCCGGTCCCGTCGATCCCGGAATAGGGGGTCAGGTAACCCTGCGCCGCGACGCCAAGCGCCACCAGCGCGCCGATGATCCACAGCAGAAATCCGGCCCCCGCGGGGTTCGCGAAACCGGTCGCGATCCCGCTGCCTGTCCTGATCCTCGTCTCTGTCATTTTCACCTCCGTCGGGTGACGGCCGGTGTTCCCCATCGCGTTCGTCCGCATCCTTCGGTGCAGCCGCATCGCTCGGGCAATGACCGGTCGTCCCGGTCAGGTGAACCGTTCCGGCGGGCCGGTGTTCCCGCCGGCCGCCGCTGAGAACGCTATCGTGAAGACTCGCCCGGCTCGGCGCGCCCCGCTCAGCCGCCGGTCCGCGCCAGCCGCGCCGCACTCCGCCGTTCCACCCGGGCGCGGATCGCCTCGACATCCGTCACCGGTGTCGCGGCGAAGAGCTGGCGGGTGTAGGGGTGTTGCGGCGCGGCGAAGACCGCCTCGCGCGTGCCCTGCTCCACCGCCTCGCCCTTCGAGATCACCATCACGTCGTCGGCAAGGTAGCGCACCACCGACAGGTCGTGGCTGACGAAGACATAGGTGAGGCCAAATTCGTCCTGAAGGTCGCGCAGGAGGTTCAGGACCTGCGCCTGCACCGAGAGATCGAGCGCCGAGACCGGTTCGTCCAGCACCAGAATCGCCGGGTTCAGCATCAGCGCGCGGGCGATCGCGATGCGCTGGCGCTGGCCGCCCGAGAACATGTGCGGGTAGCGGTTGAAATGCTCGGGCGCGAGGCCGACCTTGGCCAGCATCGCCTCGGCCCGGTCGCGCCGCTCGGCGGCGGGGATGCGGGTGTTGATCACCAAGGGCTCCATCAGCACGTCGCCGACCTTCTGGCGCGGGTTGAGGCTGCCATAGGGGTTCTGGAACACCATCTGCACCTTGGAGCGCAGCTCCGGCGAGGGGCGGCGGCGGCCGAGATTGACCTCCGCGCCCTCGATCAGCAGCTCGCCCCCCGACTGGGTGTCGATCAGCGCGATGATCCGCGCCAGCGTCGACTTGCCGGAGCCGGATTCGCCGACGATGGCCAGGGTTTTGCCGCGCTCGACCCTGAAGCTGACCCCGTTCACCGCACGAAGCGTGCCTGCCTTGCCGAAAAGCCCGCCGGAGATGCGGTAATCCTGGGTCAGGCCCCGGCCTTCGATGACCGCCGTCATTGGAACGCGCGCCCCTGGAGGAAATCCGACACGGTGGGCAGCCGGTCGCCGGTGGCATGTTCCGGAAGCGCCGAGAGAAGCGCCCGCGTGTAGGGATGCGACGGCGCCTCGAACAGCGTCAGCACGTCGCTTTCCTCCATCTTGCGGCCCTTGTACTGCACCACCACGCGGTCGGCGGTTTCCGCCACCACGCCCATGTCGTGGGTGATCAGGATCAGCGCCATGCCGTGACGTTCCTGAAGATCCATCAGGAGGTCGAGGATCTGCTTCTGGATCGTCACGTCGAGCGCCGTCGTCGGCTCGTCGGCGATCAGAAGCCGCGGATTGGTGGCGATCGCCATCGCGATCATCACCCGCTGGCACTGGCCGCCCGACATCTGGTGCGGATAGGCGTCGAGCTTCTGCTCGGGGTCGGGCAGGCCCACCGCCCGGAACAGCTCCAGCGCCCGTTCGCGCGCCGCCCTGCGGTCCATCCCGAGGTTGATCCGCAGCACCTCCTCGATCTGGAAGCCCGCGGTGAACGAGGGGTTGAGCGAGGCGACCGGTTCCTGGAAGATCATCGTGATCTCGCGCCCGATCAGCCGCCGCCGCCCGGCCGCGGTCATCTTCAGAAGGTCGCGCCCCTCGAAGCTCATCTCGTCGGCGGTGATGGTGGCGGTGTCGGGCAGAAGCCCCATCACCGCCAGCATCGCGACCGACTTGCCGGAGCCCGATTCGCCGACGATGGCCAGCACCTCGCGCGCATCGACCGAGACGTCGATGCCGTCGACGGCGGTGAAGGGGCCGGTGGCGGTGGCGAAGCGCACCGTCAGGTTGCGGATGGTCAGCAGGCTCATGTCAGCTCCGCTTCAGCTTGGGGTCGAGCGCGTCGCGCAGCCCGTCGCCCATGAGGTTGATCGCGAGGACCGAGATCAGGATGGCAAGGCCGGGGAAGGTGACGACCCACCAGGCGCGCAGGATGAATTCCCGCGCCTCGGCCAGCATCGTGCCCCATTCGGAGGCGGGCGGCTGCGCCCCCATGCCGAGAAAGCCGAGTGCCGCGGAATCGAGCACGGCGGAGGAGAACGACAGCGTCGCCTGCACGATCAGGGGTGCCAGGCAGTTGGGAAGGATGGTGCGGAACATCAGCCTCAGGTCGCCCGCGCCCGCGACCCGCGCCGCGGTGACGTATTCGCGCGCCTTCTCGCCCATCACCGAGGCGCGGGTCAGCCGGGCGAAATGCGGCTGGTAGACGATCGCGATGGCGATCATCGCGTTGGTCAGGCCGGGGCCGAGGATCGCCACCAGCACCAGCGCGAGGAGGAGCGAGGGGAAGGCGAGGATCACGTCCATCACCCGCATGATCACGGTATCGACCCAGCCGCCGAAGAAGCCGGCGACAAGGCCGATGACGATGCCGCCCAGAAGCGCGATCGAGACGACGACGATGCCGATGAAGAGCGAATACTGCGCCCCGTAGATCAGCCGCGAAAGCATGTCGCGCCCGACCGCGTCGGTGCCGAGGAGGAAGCCGGACTTGCCGCCCTCTTCCCAGATCGGCGGCACCAGCAGCGCGTCGCGGTATTGCTGGGTCGGATCGTGCGGGGCCAGGACCGCGGCGAAGACCGCCATGATCACCAGCAAGAGGAAGACGAAGAGCCCCACCACCGCGCCGCGGTTCTGGCGGAAGTAGAACCAGAAATCCGCGATCATCCGCCGCCGGATCGCCGCATCGGAAAGTCTGACAGCCGTGTCGGTCATCTGTGGCGGATCCTCGGGTTGATCAGGCCATAGGTCAGGTCGACGATCAGGTTCACCACCATCACCAGGACGGCGATCAGCAGAAGCCCCGACTGCACCACCGGATAGTCGCGGCGCGAGATCGAATCGATCATCCACTTGCCGATGCCGGGCCAGGAGAAGATCGTCTCGGTCAGGATCGCCCCGGCCATCAGGACGCCGATCTGGAGGCCGATCGTGGTGACGACCGGGATCATCGCGTTCCTCAGCGCATGGACGCCGACGACGCGGGCGCGCGGCATCCCCTTGGCCCGCGCGGTGCGCACATAATCCTCGCCCATCACCTCGAGCATGGCCGAACGGGTCTGCCGGGCGATCACCGCGAGCGGGATCGTCGCCAGCACGACGGAAGGCAGGATCAGGTGGCTGAGCGCCGAGCGGAACACCCCCTCCTGCCCGGAAAGCAGGCTGTCGATCAGCATGAAGCCGGTGACCTGCGGGAAGAAATACATCAGGCTGATGCGCCCCGAGACCGGCGTCCAGCCGAGGATGCCCGAGAAGAGGATGATCAGCAGCAGCCCCCACCAGAAGATCGGCATCGAGAAGCCGACGAGTGCCGCCGTCATCGACACCTGGTCGAACCACGAGCCGCGCTTGATCGCGGCGATCACGCCCACCGGCACCCCGATCAGCGTGGCGATGACGATGGCGCAGAAACCAAGCTCGACGGTGGCGGGAAAGAGCGCGAGGAACTCGGTCAAGACCGGCTTCTTGGTGACGAGCGAGATGCCGAGATCGCCGTGCAGGAGCCTGCCGAGGAAGTCGAGATACTGCATCCAGACCGGCTTGTCGAAGCCGAGCTGCGCCGCAAGCTCGGCATGGCGTTCGGGCGTCAGGCCGCGTTCGCCCGCCATCAGCAGGACCGGATCGCCCGGCAGCACGCGGACGAAGCCGAAGGCGATGAGGGTGATCCCGAGGAAGGTCGGGATAAGGTAGAGAAGCTTGCCGAGGATGAACCGGATCATGCGCGTTCCCGAAGAAGGCGCGCGGGGAAAGCCTCCTTCCCCCGCGCGCCGGTGCTTTCCGCCGGACCTTACTCGGTCAGGTCGACGGTCTCAAAGGTGAAATCGCCCAGGGGGCTCATCACGAAGCCCTCGACGTTCTTGGCCATAGGGACGTATTGCGTCGAATGCGCGATGGTCAGCCAGGGCGCCTGGTCCTTGAAGATCACCTGGGCCTCTTCATAGAGCTTGGTGCGCTCGGCCGGGTCCGAGACCTGCTTGGCCTTGGACAGAAGCGCCGAGAAGTCCTCGTTGCACCAGAAGGCGCGGTTGGCACCGCCCTCGCCCGCCGAGGCGCAGGACAGCAGCACTCCCATGAAGTTGTCGGGGTCGCCGTTGTCGCCGGTCCAGCCGAGGATCACCGCGCCGTCACGGGCCGGTTCCATCGACTTCTTGAGGTATTCGCCCCATTCGTAGCTGACGATCTCGGCCTTGACGCCGATCTTGGCATAGTCCTCCTGGATCAGC